>NZ_CDRRQK010000005.1:0-142585 GCF_977044405.1 Dorea sp. | reverse complement strand
CCCTTGCAACACCTGCCTCGTCCACAATCTGACTGACAGTGGTGTTTTTATACCCCTGCTCCAAAAAGAGACGGACGCATACGGTCAGTATTTTCCTCTTTGTTTCGCTGCTGTCTCTTCGCAAATATATCACCTCTCTTTAAATATTTTAGTATTTATACTAATAATATCACAGCAAGTGCAAAAAGACAATATAAAAAGAGCCTGACGATTAATCGTCAAGCTCCATTTTTACTTTTGAAAACAATTCCTGTTACAAATACAATTGTGATTTTACACCACAGATTACTCCGCAGCAACGTTGCTCCCACATTTTTACAGATGAAGTACTCTGTCCTTAATCTCCTGTGTACGTCCCTGATTCCAGAACTGTGTTCCGATATATCCACAGGTTCTTCTTGCTACGAACAGTTTATCCTGATTCTGGTTTCCGCAGTTCGGGCACTCCCAGATCAGCTTACCGGATTCATCTTCCTTGATCTGGATCTCCCCATCGTAACCACAGCACTCACAGTAATCGCTCTTCGTATTCAGCTCTGCATACATGATATTGTTGTAAATATACTGCATAACAGAAAGTACTGCCGGAATATTATTCTGCATATTCGGTACTTCGATGTAACTGATTGCCCCACCTGGTGACAGCTTCTGGAAATCAGCTTCGAATTTTAATTTCTTGAATGCATCAATTTCTTCTGATACGTGTACATGGTAACTGTTTGTAATGTAGTTCTTATCTGTTACACCTTTGATGATGCCAAAACGTTTCTGGAGACATTTTGCGAACTTGTATGTGGTAGATTCCATCGGTGTTCCGTATACTGAATAACTGATGTTCTCTGCTTTTTTCCACTCTTCACATTTGTCATTTAACTTCTGCATTACTTTCATTGCAAATGGTCTTGCTTCCGGATCTGTGTGTGATTTGCCAAGCATACGTACACACATCTCATAAAGACCAGCATATCCAAGAGAAATTGTTGAATAACCATCAAATAACAGTTTGTTAATGGTCTCTCCCTTTTTCAGTCTTGCAAGTGCTCCATTCTGCCAGAGGATCGGAGCAACATCTGAGATTGTTCCAAGGAGACGCTCATGTCTGCAGCGCAGTCCTCTGTGGCACAGTTCCAGTCTCTCTTCCAGGATTTCCCAGAATTTATCCATATTTCCTTCTGAAGAACAAGCTACGTCTACCAGGTTGATGGTTACAACACCCTGATTGAAACGTCCGTAGAATTTATGGCTTCCATCTGGATTTCTCTGGCTGTCTTCTACTGTCAGGAATGAACGGCATCCCATGCATGGATATACTTCCCCGTTCTTCATCTCTTTCATGATCTTTGCAGAGATATAGTCCGGAACCATTCGTTTTGCGGTACATTTTGCTGCCAGCTCTGTCAGATGCCAGTATTTGGAATCTTCTGTAATATTATCCTCATCCAACACATAGATCAGTTTCGGGAATGCCGGTGTGATCCATACACCTTTTTCATTCTTAACGCCCTGCATTCTCTGGATCATTACTTCCTCAATGATCATCGCAAGGTCATCACGTGTTCTTCCCTCTTCTACTTCGTCCAGATACATAAACATAGTAACGAATGGTGCCTGGCCGTTACATGTCATCAGTGTGATCAGCTGATACTGGATCGTCTGGATACCGCTCTTTACTTCTTCTCTTAAGCGGCGTTCTGTTACTTTATTGATAATTGTCTCGTCTAAGCTTTCACCACATTCTTCACGCTCTGCAATTACATTTTTGCGGATCTTCTTACGGCTGATATCTACAAACGGTGCCAGGTGTGCCAGTGTAAATGACTGTCCACCGTACTGATTACTTGCTACCTGTGCAACGATCTGTGTCGTTACGTTACATGCCGTAAAGAAGCTATGTGGTTTCTCGATCATAGTTTCGCTGATAACTGTACCATTCTGAAGCATATCCTCAAGATTGATCAGATCACAGTTATGTTCCTTCTGAGCAAAATAATCCGAATCATGGAAATGAATAATTCCAGCCTCATGTGCCTGTACGATATCTGCCGGAAGAAGGATTCGTTTTGAAAGATCCTTACTTACCTCTCCTGCCATGTAATCACGCTGTGTAGAGTTAATTACCGGGTTTTTATTCGAGTTCTCCTGATTGACCTCTTCATTCATGTGATCCAGAAGCGCAAGGATCCCATTATCTGTTGTGTTGGTCTTTCTCATCAGTTCTCTTCTGTAACGGTAGCGCACATACTTCTGTGCAACCTCATAGCCACGCAGCTCCATGATACCAGTCTCCACCATATCCTGAATGTCTTCTACATTGACCGCATGAGTGGACTCCTGTATCTTCCTTGCAACATTATCAGCTACCGCCATAATCTGATACTCATTCATACGATGCAGCTTGTCAACTTCCCTGTTTGCACCTCTGATAGCATTAATGATCTTGTCTAAGTCGAAGGCTACTTCTTCGCCATTTCTCTTAATTACGTTCGTCTTTATTTCAACGTTCATGTTTATCCCTCACTTGTTGTTTTTGCCGATGTAGTATGTGCTCACCCTCAAATACTACTAAATATTGTTTTTTTCAACATCTTTTCGCACAAGATGTTGTGCACATAATATGATACTCTATAACAGGCAAAAAGGAAAGAGGTAATTTTGTTAAAATAAATGTTTGGAATGTGGTGGAAATTTTGGTGATATTTTTTTCGGGAAACAGGTTGCTTTTTTTATTTTATGGCAGATAAAGTGTGGCGCTAAATTAAGAATACTTAACAGTCTTTCCTTTATTATGAAAAAATAGTAATATATTCTTTATGCAATTTTAAAATTGCTGGTATAGATATACAACTCTATCCCAGCAATTTCTTCGTACAATTTTATAATTGATCTACTGTATTTTTCAATGCTTTCAGATCTGTATCCAGATGTTTGTACATTTCCACATAGTATGGATACAATTTATCATATGCTTCTACCCATTCTTCTACAGGTTCTACAATTTCATTTACTTTTATGATCTTCTCTGCTGCCTTGGTAAGTTCCGGAAATACTCCCACCTTATGTCCTACGATCAGAGCATCTCCAACAGGTACATCTCCTGATTTTTCATCCAGCAGATACACCGGAATATTTAACATAGATGCTTTGATCTGACACCAGGTCTTACTCTTTGCACCACCGCCACAGATACGGAGTACTTCCGCACTTGCTCCGGCTTCTTTTACCGTCTCCATTACATGTCTGAGCGCATAAGCCGTTCCTTCAAATACAGAACGGACCAGATCACTTCTCTTCATATCCATGCCCATTCCGATGAACATACCTCTTGCATATTCATTCCAGAGAGGTGCTCTTTCTCCTAACAGATATGGGAAGAAGAATAATCCGCCTGAACCTGGTTTTGACTCCAGCGCCAGTTCATTTAAATATGTATAGATGTTGAGATTATGCTCTTTTGCATAGGCGACTTCTTCTCCTGCCATTTTTTCGATGAACCATTTGAGCGCTGCACCACTTGTCTGGATTGGCGCGTCAAAAATCCATGGCATTCCATCAATTGTACATGGTTTTGTAACGACCGGAATATCCGGAGCACTCTTTACATCACTTCCTACAAATACCAGTGATGTCGTTCCTGAAGACTCTCCAGCCTCACCAAGTCTGCTCATACCTGTTGCATGCATAGATGCCATTGCATCACTACATCCTGCAATAACTGGAACTCCTTCCATCAATCCTGTTAATTCAGCTGCTTCTTCCGTTACAAATCCAATGATCTCATCTACCAGTCTCGGCTTTGGAAGTTTTTCATCCAAATCTACACCAATCACCTCTCCGATCTCTTTGGACCATTCCATTGTACTGATATCCAGACACTGTGTTCTGGTTGCCTGATCGATATCCATGGTCATCTTACCGGTCAGTTTGTAATTTATAAATGAGCTTGCCTGCAGGAAACAGGCTGTTTTTGCATATAATTCCGGTTCATGCTTTTTGAACCAGAGGATTTTATTTGGAAGGAATGCAACTGCAGGCTGCCCACCAACAATTTTTACGAATCTGTCAAATCCAATTGTATCTACTATATAATGTAACTCTTCTGCAGAACGGTTATCCTGATATGTCATTGCATTTCTCAACGGATTACCTTCTGCGTCTACCGGAAGCATGGTTACTGTATGCGAGCTGATAGAGATTCCCCTGATTCTCTTTACGATATCATGTCCTGCCTGCTCGGTAAGACTTCTGAATATATCAACTGTATTACTCCACCATTCATTCGCATCCTGTTCCTGCATATCCGGTCCAGGATTCATGAATTTACTTGGTCTGCTTGCTTCTGCAACAACCGTTCCGTCTTCTCCTAAGATAATTGCTTTTATATTTGTTGTTCCGCAATCCATGCCTAACAAATAATTCTCTACTTTTGCCATCTGAAAACTCCTCCGTTCATCTCTTTCTAACGTTTTCTTTTATTGATACTTTAAAGATAGCAAAATATTTTCTTTCACACAAAAGTATATTTTCCACATTATAACGGAAATTTTATGATTAATTTTGATATTTCTTTCACATTTATATCCATATTCCGCTATTTTGAATATTTTTGCCGTAACAATAAGGCAATATCCCGTTTGAATGTAACCTTATAAAGTCATTATACTGAACTTGTAAAGAAAACGAAAGGAGCTCATTATTATGAAAATGAAAGCAGCATTAATGTACGGACCTAATGATATCCGTGTAGAAGAAACAGAAAAACCAGCATGCCCGAAAGACGGACTTATCTTAAAGATCATGTCTGTAGGTCTTTGTGGTTCTGATATCCGTAACCTGACAACTGATTCCAGAAAAGGGGCTTATCCTTTTATCTATGGACACGAAATCGTAGGTTTCGTAGATGAAATTGGTTCTGAAGAAACAAAATATAAAGTTGGTGACAGATTATTCTTATTCCCTGGTACTTATTGCATGGAATGTGACGAATGTATCAGCGGCCACAGCGAGAACTGTTCCAATACAGCAGTTGCAAAACTTGCAGGAACCGGCGGTTTTGCCCAGTATGTAGCTGTAAGCGGAGAAAAGATCCGCCGCGGCGGTATCTATGAAATCCCGGATGACGTATCTTTCGATGCTGCAAGTCTTGGAGAACCTCTGACATCTGTATTTGCATGTCTTGAAAATGTAAAAGTTGGTTATCCTGATACATTAGTTATCATTGGTGCCGGCCCGATCGGATGCTTCATGGCACAGCTTGCAAAGATCCGTGGTGCTCAGAAAGTTATCATGATCGATATCAATGGTACGCGGCTTGAGATGGCCAAGGACTTTGGTGTTGACATCACAGTTAACAGTTCTGAAGAAGATCCAATTGAAGCAATTAAGAAACTGACTGGTGGAAAAGGCGCAGACAAAGTTATCTCTGCCACTCCTGTAAATGCGACTCAGACACAGAGTATCCACATGGTTAAAAAAGGTGGTCTTGTAGTATTCTTTGGTGGTGTTCCAAAGGGATCTATGACAGAACTTGACTGTAACCTGATCCACTACAATAACATCTGGATCAAGGGACACTTCGGTGCTTCTTACAGTCAGTCCAAACGTGCTTTCCAGCTGGCTATCTCTCCAACATTCCCAACTGAGAAGTTCATTACACATATCCTTCCACTCGATAAGATCAATGAAGGTATCGGCTTAACCAGAAGTGGTGAAGCAATCAAGGTTGTATTACATCCTTGGGACTAATTCATTTTCTTCCATAAATATATATTTTTATTCCCTTCCAACCGGCATATGAATGTTTTTCATTTCTATGCCGGTTTTGATTTGCTGCTTGACTTTATATTGCTTAACACAGAAGACCCCTGACCGGGTTCAGCAATCTCCGGTCAGGGGTCTTCTATTTAATATATTCAATTAGAGGTTAAACTATATGTCATGATCACTATTTTATTACTTTTTAGCCCTGTGAATCCAGTGCCTGTGCATCTGTTGTAGGTGCTTTGATCAGTGCTACAATACCGATTACTACTAATGCTACTGCAGATACGATAAATCTGTTTGCAATGTCATCTCCCAGCATATTAGCAACTGGGTTTACTACGTATGCAGAGATAAAGTTACCTACATTATATGTTGCAGATACGATTGCAATTGCCAGCGATGCCTGTGCTGCAGGTACCATATTGGCTGCAAATGTAACAGCTCCCGGGTTACGGATAGCAAATCCAAATCCTACGACTGCTGCACCAACACAGATAACCGGAAGGCTTGTTGAGAAACCAACCATTGCAGTTCCTGCTGCCATCATAAGGATTGATGCACCGATTGTAAAACGTTTGAATAATTTTACTGTATTACCAAGTACCAGTCCGCCTAAGATACCGATTACCTGCATGATAGAAGCAACAGTTCCTGCTGTACTTGCATCACCGATACCCTTACGATCAATGTACATAGCGATATTTGTATTAAATGTTGCAACGAAGATACCTGTGATCAGACACAGCGCTCCGAAGTAAATCATGCTACCGGAAATTCCGGCTTTTTCGCCAGTTTCTTCTTTCTGTACAACTTCTCCTTTTGGTACAGTCAGTGTTACGATCAGTACGATTGGAATACAGATCAGGAATACAAGGTATCCTCTTTTCCATCCAGCCATTGCTGTCAGCATACCTGAACCTTTTGCAATGATGGTTCCACCAATACTAACAAAGATAGACTGGAATCCCATAACTCTTGATTTTTCGATACCTGTAAAATAATCTGAGATCAAGGATGAACTAACTACTACTACCAGTGAAAGTCCTGCTCCAATGATAATACTTGCTACATAAAGCATCCATAACTGAGAATTCAGAACCTGTGGTACCAGTGCTCCTACCAGCATTAATATTGTACCGATCAAAGCAATGTCACGTTTTGTGATCTTCGATTCAAATGCAGGTTCGATCAACATCATAGGAAGTGTTGTCAGGTTGATAAGTGTCAGTACGATCTGAATAGCTGAGTCGCTTGCATCCGGGAAGAATTTTCCTACTTCTGCAAGAATCGGGGACAGCGCGCTATTACATGCCATTGTCAGGGACATTACAAGCAGACCCGCTGCAATGACCTTTTTGCTTTTTGTTGTTTCCATCTTATATCTCCTTTAGAATTTATTTCCCGATGCAGCCCATGGGCACTGATGGCCACACCGGGTATTTTCCTATCTTCTCCAAATATATTTTCTGTCTTCACCTTTCAGATAAGCCAGCACTTCCTGTGACATCATCTCACCTGACCAGTTATCTACATCTGTGGTAAGACCGGCCATGTGTGGTGTACATACTACATTTCTCATCTTTAATAATGGGTGATTTGCCGGTACTGGTTCCTGCCAGTATACATCAATTGCTGCTCCGGCAATCGTTCCATTCTGAAGCGCCTCTACAAAATCTTTCTGATCGATAACTGCGGCTCTTGCCGTATTGATTAAGATTGCAGTTGGTTTCATCTTAGAGAACCAGTCTTTATTAACCATTCCCTTTGTAGAATCAAGTACCGGGAGATGGATACTGACCATATCACTCTCACTGAGCATCGTATCAAGATCAACTGCTCTTGCTCCGTCTACCTCAATCTTCTCAGCAGGCATGTATGGATCGTATGCCAGAATTTCCATTCCGAACGCTTTTGCACGTACTGCAACTTCTCTTCCGATTGCACCGTATCCTGCGATACCTAATTTCTTGCCATATAATTCGAATCCAATACCATAATCTGTAAATGGATGTTTCTCATCTAATGGTCCGAATGTTACATTCTTTACATCCGGTACATTGTAAATGTCTTCTACCGGATCACCAGTATGCTCCCCTTTTGAAAGACCTGTACAGCTTAAAGTAAGCTTTCTTGCAACTGCAATCATCAGACCGATATTGAATTCTGCAACTGCTACTCTGTTTCTTCCTGGTGTGTAAGATAACTGAAGTCCGGCTGCTTTAATTGCTTCATTATCAACGGTAACCGGTGTTCCTTTTGCAACACCAATGAATTTCATTCCTGACTCTACCCATGTATTGATTGTGTCAGCTTTAGCGTTCTCATCACCGAGAACAACGATTTCATAACCTTTACATTCCTCACGGACCATTTCCTCTGTAACATTTCCCTTACCGTGTTTTAACTCTCCGGCAATCGTAATATCACAATATTCTTCGATCTCCTGTCTTCTCTTTTCAGGAAGTTGTGTACATAATACAAGTTTCTTTTTCATGATCTTCTATCTCCTTTATTCCTTAATGTATTCCCGGAATCTTATACAAGTAATGCAGAATAGTATCCTGTATTCATGGCATCATAAATCTTTCCAACCTTCTTACAATCACCAATCACATAATACTCATCTACCAGATCTGTAAGTTCATCTACCTTATCATACGGTGATCTGAATCCAAGAGCACAAACAACAGTATCTGCTTCTACGATGATCTCTTCTCCGTCTTTTTCACAAAGGACACCTGTCGGAATGATCTCTTTTACCTTCGTATTCACCAGACATGTGGCTGATTTAGCAACTTCCGGCATTAATCCTCCTCGGTAGAATGAATTTACTTCTTCTGCAATCACAGGTTTCATCTCTATGATTACGCATTCTTTTCCTTCATGATGGAATCCGATGGATGCTTCTGCTCCTACCAGTCCGCCACCCATGATGACAATTTTCTGTCCTAATTTTTCCGGATGTAATTCTGCATCAATTGCCATTACAACTTTATCAGAATCCAGACCTTTGATTGGCGGTCTGAGTTCGTTCGAACCGATTGCAACGAATAGTGCATCTGGCGCAAATTCTTTTACATATTCCGGAGTTGCTTCGGTATTCAGGAATATATTTACACCTGCTTTTTTGCATCTCTGTTCCAGCACACAGATTAATTTTCTGATATCTTCTTTAAAATATGCTGCTCCTGCCGGGTGCAGATTGCCGCCTAATTTGTCACTCTTTTCTACAAGCGTAACGTTATGTCCTCTGTTAGCTGCCGTAATTGCAGCTTCCATACCTGCCGGTCCGCCACCTACTATAAGAACTTTCTTTTTTGTTTTTGGTAATGGCCTTGGACATTTTTCTGCGAGCTGTTCTCCCATTGTCGGGTTAACCGCACAT
Organism: Dorea sp.; assembly: GCF_977044405.1. Classification (NCBI taxonomy): domain Bacteria; kingdom Bacillati; phylum Bacillota; class Clostridia; order Lachnospirales; family Lachnospiraceae; genus Dorea; species Dorea sp. Next base: position 133,440 of record NZ_CDRRQK010000005.1, on the reverse strand, counting down.
TTTACCATCTCCAGTTCACCGGTAGCTCCAAAACACTCATAGCATCTCAGACACGGCGTAATGTCCTCTGCACATCCATCATAAGCTTTCTTTGGGAGATACGGATCTGCAAGACTTGCTCTTCCGAGCTCAACTGCATCTGCCTGACCTGTTGCGATAATTTCTTCCATCTGCGCCGGATCATTCAGTGAGCCTACACAGGCAACAGGTGTCTTGACATGTTTTTTTATTTCTGCTGCCAGATATACATTTACCCCTCTTGGATAGAATGCCGATGGATGCGTTCTGCAGAACATATCTGGATCCTCATGGTTACCACAGGATACATTGATAAGGTCTACTTTATCATCAATCATCTCTGCAACTTTGATACAATCCTCCAGATTAAGCCCCTTATCTGTCATATCATCTCCGGATATTCTGGCCTCTATCGGGAACTGCGGTCCTACCGCTTTTCTTACTGCATCCAGTGCTAACAGGAAGAATCTTGCCCTGTTTTCCAGGGATCCTCCGAATTCATCCGTTCTTTTATTCCATACCGGTGAAAGGAACTGGGAGAATAACCATCCATGCGCTGCATGAACCTGAACCATGTCAAATCCTGTCTCTTTACAAAGTTTTGCTGCTTTTCCATAAGATTCTATAATCTCATAGACCAGTTCATTTGGCATCTCTTTTACATCTCCGGCAGGCATATGCATATCACTTGGTCCATATGCAACATTGCAGGTGTCCACATCCCCGCCGACACTTGCAAGTCCACCATACATTCCTCCATGAGATAACTGGATATTCGCATAGGCTCCCGCATTATGAATTGCTCTTGCGGCTTCCGTCATTCCCTGTCTTACACCAAACGCATCCAACTGAAGCTGTTTATTATGAGACTTTCCTGTTGCAGAATGTACAATTGCTTCCCCATATGTAACAACTCCTGCTCCGCCTTTGGCTTTTTCCTCCAGGTAAGCAATCATCTCCGGAGTAAAGTGACCATTCAGATCAATCATGCTCGGACTTGTCGGAGCGCAGATGATGCGGTTTTTCATCTTAATATTTCCGATACGAAGTGGTGAGAACAGATGCGGATAACATTTTCCGTGACCACCACACACTTTCTTTTCCATCATAACATTTCCTCTTATAATGCTTTCTTTAAAATTCCGATAACATCTTCTTTTGTTACACCCTGTTTTGGATTGAATCCGAGTACAGGCTCTTTTAATACATCCTCTGCAATCATTTCAAAATCTTTTTCTTCTACTCCAAGTTCTGATAAGGTCTTGATTCCGACTGTCTTTGTCATCTTAAGTAATTCTTTGGATAACAGATATTTGTCTTTTTCAAGATCTCCGCTCACCGGAAGATTGATTGCTTTTGCAAGATCTACCATCTTTTCCGGACAGCTGTCTGCATTATATTCCATAACATAAGGAAGAACTGTTGCATTTGCCACACCATGTGCGAGATGGAAATGTGCGCTCAGTGTATGTGCGATTCCATGTACCAGTCCAAGGTTTGCATTGGAGAATCCGAATCCTGCGATCAGGCATCCAAGCATCATTTTTTCTCTTGCTTCCATATCAGATCCGTTCGCTACTGCCTTCGGAAGGTATTCATGGAAGATCTGTAATGCTTTGATAGAATGATATTCTGTCAATGCTGTTGACATATTGGAAATATAGCTTTCCACTGCATGTGTGATCGCATCCATTCCTGTTGCTGCTGTAACACCGGCTGGCATAGTCTTTGTAAATTCAGGATCTGCAATTACTTTGTCTGCTACGATCTTATTATCGATGATTACATATTTACATACCGCTTTTGTATCTGTTAATGCTACAACATTGGTGATCTCACTGGATGTTCCTGCAGTTGTTGGGATTGCAATCAATGGCAATACTGGTTCTTTTACTAAGCCGATTCCACCGTACTGTCCAATCGGACCTGGGTTTGTCATCAGGATATTGACTGCTTTTGTAAGGTCAATACTGCTTCCACCACCTACTGCAACGAACACATCAATATTTTCTCTCTGTGCAATCTCTGCTGCTTCTTCTACAACTTCATTTGTAGGATTTGGAATTACTCCGTCAAATACGGTAACCTTTACATCTGCTTTTTCTACTTCTGCCAGTACTTTCTCAGCAATACCTGCCATCTTTACACCGGCATCGTATACAACCATTACATTTTTTGCTTTAAATTCTTTCAAGATTCTTGGCAGTTCTTTTGCTGCATCCTTTCCAAATGTAACATCACTGCTTACAAAAAATTCACTTGCCATTTTTTCGCTTCCTCCCTGTTTGCTATATTTCTCTTTTTGCGTTTCTTCTATAATTATTAATTTAAGGACTGTTACTTCGTAATATTTCTTATACTGCCTGGTCTGCTGCGATCAGTTCTTTCATTTTCTTAACTGCTTCTTCCGGCATTGGTTCGTATGTTCCAAGAAGTTTTGCATATAATGTTGTAACTGCCATCTCTTCTGTGTACTCTGTTGCTGCCATGGCTGATTTCATATTCTTTCCGCAGCAGAACATTCCGTGATTCTTGATCAGAACTGCTTTTCCGTCTTCTCCAAGTGCTTCTACAACCTTATCAGCAACTTCATCGCTTCCTGGCATTGTAAATGGAACGACTCTGACTGGTGTAAATTCACACTGTGGAGGTGTGATTGGTCTTAACTCTTCTGCATCACCCATTGCAAGGATTGTTGCGTTCATTGCATGTGTATGTACGGTAGCTTTTACATCCGGTCTTGCTCTCATAACTGCTGTGTGCATTGGAACTTCTGATGAAGGTTTGTAATTTCCTTCCAGCCATTTACCATTCAGATCAACAATTGCAATATCTTCCAATGTCATTCCTTTGTATGGGATTCCGCTTGGTGTGATAGCAACTACATCGTCCACATCATCACGCATTGCAATGTTTCCTGATGTTCCTTTGATCAGTCCCTGCTCAACTGCCTCTAAGATTGCATCTAATACCTGTCTTCTAATGTTTTCATATTTCATAGTTTGTGTCCTCCTCTTAACTTTTCTTAACTTTCTGACCTCATTTTAATCTTCTCTTTCTCTCTTATCAAACGAGTTTTTTCCTCTTCAAAGCGGAAATTTTTCTTTGTTTTATATTTAACGTTCCCTTGACATCCGTTCTTTTTCTAAATATGATGAACTATATACTTTTGTTTTTCCTATAAGAGGAGGAAATTATGAACGATTTATCATTATCACTAAGACAGCGGAAGCTGATCCACTATTTACAGCAGAAAAATGGGGTGTATACGACAGGTGAAGAACTTGCCGGTCATCTTCATGTCTCTGCAAGAACTATCAGAAACGATATTAACGAGCTGAATCAGACATTAAATGAAAGCGGTGTTCGGATTACCTCAAAGAGAAGTTCCGGATACCTTCTGGAAGCGGATGATGAACAGAATCTAAAAAAGCTGAGTCAGTCCAGCAATTCATTCCTGTCCCGGGACGAAAGAGTACGGCACATTGCATTCCGGCTCTGCCTCTCTGATACCCCGATTAATCTGTACGATCTTGAAGATGAGATGTACATCAGCCGCACAACACTGGAGCATGATCTTCATGGTCTCCGCCGGAAATATATCCTTCCTGACCCGCATATTACTTTTTACCGGCACAGGAATCATATCCAGTTTGAAAAAGACGAACGGAAACGTAGAATCATCCTGAACCGTCTTTTTTCGGAAAACTGGAATTATAACGCACGTGGAAATGCTTTCTTTCAATATCAGTATATGGATGAACGCATTGTAAATCAGATTATGCATGAAGTGAATTTTTATATGGCCAAATATAATATTATGATGGAAGATGTTAATATGGTTACATTAGATCTTGCAATTGCTATCATGTACTACCGCATTACATCTGGCCATGAACTTACAGATATCATCAGTTATGACTACCGTGATGCCACAGCTGTCCATGCTGTAAATGATCTTTTGGACTCTCTGGAAGAAAAACTGGATTGTCGTTTTTCTTCTATTGAACGTCAGGACATCCATCTGTTGGTTTCCTGCGGCCGGCTTATAGATGCCAGTCTGTTGAATTTTGCATCTGTATCAAACTTTTTTGATCCTGCCATCATACAATTAACAGACGATTATATCCGTTACATCAATCAAAACTACCAGATTGACTTTTCAGAAGATGAAGATTTTTATATTACAATTCTTCAGTATTTCCGGTATTTATCACTGCCACTTCATTATTTCAACCGTATAGATACGCATTTTGATGTGGCACGTACAAAATTTTTGATTGAGTTTGAGATTGCATTTGCCTTCCAGCCATTTGCTCTGGATTATTATGGATTCTATCTGGATTATACAGAGATTTTATATCTGGCTTTTTGTATCTCCGGTGCTATGGCACACATGAAACAGGCCTCCCCAAAACTAAGGACTGTTATCATGTGTCATCTGAACCTCCCATCTTCCTGGGAATTAAAGCACCAGATTTCCAGCCGGTTTGGTGATTACATTGACATTACAGCTTTACTTCCGGTATATGCAAAAGACTCTTATGATTTCAGCAAAGTAGATCTGGTTGTTACAACTGCTAATAAAGAAATTACGCAAAGCCCAAATTGTAAGACGCTGCTGATCTCACCTTTTTTGAATTATAAAGACCAGGAAAATCTGGAACGCCTGATCCAGCAGGAACAGCTTCAGCATCTCTATTCCCCAACATTGCCATCACTGCACGATCTTCTCTCCGCTGCATTCTGGCACGAACGGGTTACAAACGATGATTACTTCTCTGTAATAGAACTTCTTGCTAACGACTTTATCCAGAACGGTTATGTCGATTCTGAATATCTGACAGAAGTCTTCCGCCGGGAGTCTATTTTTACCTTTGCGTTCCAACCAAGCGTTGTTCTTGTGTATTCAACGGTTCCAAGTACACGCACATGCCTGTCTATTGCTACTTATGAACACCGGATCAAGTGGAATACTTATAAAATCCGTACCGTAATTATGGCTGCCATCCGGCCAGAGGACAAAACACTTATTTTCAGATTGATCAATGAATTATATTCGGATCAGATCAATCCGAACGACACACGTTTTCTGAAAACCAGGAAAGAATTCATCGAGTTTTTTGATCATATAGAATGTCCTGAAAATTAATTTATCTCAGATTTTCCCAGAGTGTGTTTAAAAAACTGCGTGGATTTTGACTGTCATCAAATCCTTATGTACAAAAAAAGCACCTGGTATCAGGAAACTCCGAGCGAAGTGAAAGCTCCTGATACCAAGTGCTGATTTTTCTGTTATTTATTCATTAATTCCGGGTGTTTTAATTTATCCCATTTTCCTTCTTCTGTTTTTGCAACAATAATAATATTGATGATAAACAGACATAAGTATACTACGTATGCTCCTGTCAGACTTCCTGTCAGCTTCATAACTGCTGCATTTACCACAAAGTTCAGACAACCAATACAATAATTGATTGGGAATATCACACCATTTACCTTTGGATAATCCAATACTCCGAAGATGGATGCCGGGAATGATAATGACATATTCGTACTTCCTCCAAGTGAAAATCCTACGATAAAGATTGACACATAGACCAATGGAAGCCAGAAAGAAGCAAGTAAATTACATACAATTCCCAAAGCAAAGATACCGCAGTAGATCATACAGGCTTTCTTTGTACCTATCTTCGTATCCAGATAGCCAATCGCATAACTTCCGATAATACCGATCAGTCCGGCAACTGTCATCGCTGATACTGCTGCTCCCTGGGAGAGACCAAGCGCTGTGTTACGTTTTACAAACTGTGTAATAATTCCTAACAAGCCAAGTGTAATAAATCCAGGAACAATCGCTGCAAGCCATACTTCTTTACATTTTAACATCTTTGGAATTGTCCAGTCACTGACATATTCCTCATGTTCTGCCAGATGCTTATACTCTTTTTCGTATACTTCTTTTGTTACATTGTCCGGATACATTCCAGCATCTCTCGGATCGTCACGAAGTTTTACATATGCATAGATTCCTAATACTACAGCCGCAATCGCAAATACTGATAAACTTGTTTTATAGCCTCCCAATGTCAGAAGTGCTGTCATCATTGGTGCAAGAATCGCAGTACCTATATTTGCCCCAATCGTACTGATGCCATTGACTACTCCTCGTTTTTTCGGGAACCAGTCTGACTGCATCGGTCCGGTACAAAGGTAAAAACATCCCTGTCCACAGCTAACCATAATACATTGTGCCAGTGCATACATTACAATATTTGTTGCACGTAAAAACAGAAAATAGAATGTAAGTCCAAATATAACAAATAATGCCGCACTTACCTTTCTTCCACCAAACCGGTCTCTGAATTTCGCTATTACCAACATCATTGCAACTCCAACGAATCCGGCAACCGTTCCCATACTCAGACATAATTCATAATTTAATCCCGATCCTTCTGAGATCGCAGGCAACGCTATATTCAGTCCGTCATTTACCCCAGCATTTGTTACCAGCATTGCAAGAATGGCAAATATCATCAAATGCCAGCCCTGTCCCAGATTAAAGCTCTCTTTAATCGTCATCTTTTTTTCCATAATAACCACACATCTCCATAGATAAATCTTAAATCATTTTCATAAATTTTCTTTTGTAGTCTTTTAGATGCATCTTTTTCCGACCAATTTTTCTATAAATAATGTACATCTTTTGATACAATCTCTTCAACTGAGATTTTTCCGCTTTGATATGGAAATTTTAAATTGAATTGATAGTTATTTATCAATATGTATGGACTATGTGGCTCTCTGTATATCACGGTCTACTTCATTTATATTCGTTTATTTTCCATTTTCCATCTCTCTTATTAGCTCTCTTTGATATTCCAGATCTTCTGTACTTCGTATCCACTCGCTCATTCGACCTTCTTGATTCAGCTTTCGGAATAATATGTTTATCTTTTCACTTGTTACCTCTACTTCTTTTCTTAGTTCTTCCTTCACCTCTTCTTCTGCCTTTTTTCTTGCCTCTTCTTCTGCCTTTTTTCTTGCCTCTTCTTCTGCCTTTTTTCTTGCCTCTTCTATTTTTTCTCTTAGTTCTTCCTTCACCTCTTCTTCTGCCTTTTTTCTTGCCTCTTCTTCTGCCTTTTTTCTTGCCTCTTCTATTTTTTCTCTTAGTTCTTCCTTCACCTCTTCTTCTGCCTTTTTTCTTATCTTTTCTCTGTCCTCTTCGCTTACCTGCGCAAACACTCTTGCTTTCATTTCCGGACTTGCTTTTTGTATTGCTATGTCAAATAAAATTTCGTCTGCTGACCGCACTCCTAACACCTCCTTAAATTTCTTCTGATTCGCATCCGTTACTGTTTTCATTACTGAACGGTACAACGGATTCTTTCGATTATGCAAATATACAGACATAAGATCATGTATCTTGTCATTTTCTAACTGATCTGTAAGACTGCTCAGCCACAGATTCTTTTCTTTCGACAACCTGTTGGTTACCAGAATCTGTATTGGAAATATATCTCCCTCCACATAATAAATCCCTTCTTCTTCCTTTCGAATCTTATATCCACGTTCCTTTGTCAGATGCTCGATTACTTTTCTTGGATACTTCTTGCTTACCAGACTTATCGTTATATCATCTATTGCTATACTATTCGCTTCCTCGGAATCTGCTTTGTAAAAACATGCATATCCATATACTTTATAAAAGTCATCAATTCCCATGTAGTCTGTTGGACTTTTATATTCCAAGACATTATTTCCCCTGAATATTTTTCCGATATTTTTATAAATCGACACATTCTCTACTTTTTTAAGTATCAATAAATCAATTTGCATCGGCTTCTTGGATAACTGGTATTCAGATTCAAATTTTAGTTTTTCCCGTTCATCTTCGAATTCAATCTTTGTTGCTGCTACAAAAGCCGGATGCCACTGTATCTTCTGCACATTCTCATTGTCTTTGTTCTTCCATCTTCTCTCCATATATCAGATCCTCCTTATGCAATTGTACGGAGTCTCCTTTTTCAGAAAACTCCTGCTGTTGAAATGTGAAATAAAGCATGAATTTTCTGAACTGACAGGCTTTTGCCTGCTTATGATTTGCTTTTTGAATTATATAATGTGAGTACCCATCTTTGTTTTGGTATACTCATATCACTATATTTAAGAGTTAATAGAAAATATGCTTTTGTTTATACTATCATACCCACTTTATGAATGCAATACCTTTTACCGTACAGCAATGCTCAAGTGGGTACTACATTTCTCTTTTTTCATATTTTTCTTTGATTTTCGTAACATTTGTTACGAAATTGTTCTTAAAAATCCCCTATACTGTAATCACAACATAAGTTGTACAACACACTCAACACAAACCCGGTTACACAGACAACTGATTGTACATGATACTTTCTCAGTCTTGTAATCCTGAATATCTAAATTTATAAAACAAAGGAGATTTTAACTATGAAAAAATATGTATGTGAACCATGTGGCTATGAATATGATCCAGCGATCGGAGATCCTGACAACGGAATCGAACCCGGAACAGCTTTTGAAGATCTGCCGGAAGACTGGGTATGTCCAATCTGTGGACTCGGTAAAGATGTATTTGCCCCTGAAGATTAATCTTCTTCCTGCAGGCGGTCGTAATCTAAGATTTCAATCACTTTACGATTCACAATCCGAATGATTCCTCCCTCCTGCAGGTTCAGAAGCATCCGGGATAAGGATGGTCTTGTAGTATTCAGATATGCTGCCAGATCTTCCCGGTTCATTTGTAACTTTACCCGGTAATCCGGGTTACTGTTTTCCAGCAGGTACGCTGCTACCCTCTGGCGGAGATTTCCACTGGTAAGGACTTCAATCTGATGGTTATGTTTATCTGCTTTTTCGGCAAAAAGCTGGAGCATATTGAAGACAACTTTACTGTGATGTACACAATTTCTTTCGCATCTACCTCCGAAGAAACTCTGTGAAACTTCCAGAACAGACACTTCTTTTTTCGCTCTGGCATAACCCGAATATGCAGACTGGCGCAGAAACATTTCGACTTCGCCAAATTCCTCACCCACCGTAACACGACTGATTCTTGTAACCTTACCATTCAGGTTAATGCTTCCAAGCTCAATTTCTCCTTCCAGAACAAAATATAATTTCTTTGGAGCATCACCCTGCTGGAAAATGTATTCATTTTTCTTATACTTCCTGACTGTGGCCTGTGAACAGACCAGACTTTTCTTAAGTTCTTCTTCTGTCAGGTTGTGGAAGATCTGTAACTGTTGTAACTGCATAAGATACCCTTTCCTTCTGGCATATATCGCATTTTCTACCCGCAATGCCATAGATGACTTTCAGATGTTTTGCTACACGAAGAATGATTCTTATAACCATTCTGTAATACATTCAATGCTCTAATTATAGTCCTGCGGGAAATTGGTTTCAATGAAAAACGAGGTGATTTTATGAACAAAAAAGCAATGTATAATCTGACTTATGGTTTATTTATCCTGACTGCCAAAGACGGTGACAAAGACAACGGCTGTATCGTGAACACTGTAATCCAGGTGACGACTTCGCCGAACCGGATTCTGGTCGCTGTAAACAAAGGTAATTTTACTCACGATATGATTCTCAAAACCGGAGAATTCAACGTATCAATATTATCTGAGCAGGCAGATTTTTCCACTTTCCAACATTGGGGATTCCAAAGTGGGGCAACGGTTGATAAAACGATTGGTATCTCTTATGAACGTGCAGCCAACCAGATCATCTATCTTACTAACCAGACAAATGCTTATATCAGCGCCAAAGTCATCTCAGCTACCGACCTTGGAAGCCACACCTTGTTTCTTGCAGATGTGACAGATGCAGATACTTTATCATCTGATCCTTCTGTAACCTACACCTACTACCAGAATCATATCAAACCTGCTCCGGAAAGCAGCAAAAAAACTGGGTATGTCTGTACTATATGCGGATATATTTATGACGGCGATCCCCTCCCGGAAGATTTCATATGTCCGATATGTAAGCACCCCGCTTCCGATTTCAAACCGTTATAATTAGTACATACAATACACCATATACAGGAGGAATTACTATGAATATCACATTTGACGATAATTTAATCACAGGCAATAAAACAATCGATGCACAGCATCAGGAACTCATCGACCGTATCCAGCAGTTTGTTACTGCCTGCGAATCCGGTGACACGAAAGTAAAAGCAATCAAGATGTTAGACTACCTTGATGAATATACAAATTTCCATTTTCAAGAAGAGGAAGAACTTCAAAAATCAGTCAACTACCCTGAACTTGCCAATCACCATGCCAAACATGAAGAATTCAAAAAATCTATTCAGGAATTATATGATTTTCTAAATGAAAATGAAGGTCCTAATGAGCAATTCATCCAGCAGGTTAAACGTAACGTTGTAGACTGGTTATTCCAGCATATCAAAACGTTTGACCGTTCCGTTGCCGAGTATATTCATTTGACGGATAATGTTGAGAGATTATAAATAGCCAGACGCATCTAACAAGTAGAATATATCTGTTAGATGCGTTCTCTATTTTATATAATCCCTTTTTCTTCCAACTCTATTATCAGCTTTTTCTGATATTCATAATCAGAAGTTGCTTTAATCAAATCGTCCATTCGTCCTTCTTTTATTAAGATACGATTTAATGCATTTATCTTTTCTTCTTTTATCTCTTTACATATTTCCACCAATATTTCATCCGCAGATTTCACGTCATTTTCCTCCTTAAATTTATCTCTATTGGCATTTGTTAATGTTTTCATAACCGATCTATATAAGGGATTATTTCTATTTTTTAAATAAATTTTCATAAGATTCTGTATTCTATCAATTTCTATCTGGTCCGTAAGACTGCTCAACCACAGATTCTTTTCCTTTGATAGTCTGCTTGTTACCAGAATTTGTATTGGAAATATATCTCCTTCCACATAATAAATCCCTTCTTCTTCCTTTCGAATCTTATATCCACGTTCCTTTGTCAGATGCTCGATTACTTTTCTTGGATACTTCTTGCTTACCAGACTTATCGTTATATCGTCTATCGCTATACTATTCGCTTCTTCGGAATCTGCTTTATAAAAACATGCATATCCATATACTTTATAAAAATCATCAACTCCCATGTAGTCTGTCGGGCTTTTATATTCCAGGACGTTATTTCCCCTGAATATTTTTCCGATATTTTTATAAATCGATACATTCTCCACTTTCTTAAGTATCAATAAATCAATCTGCATCGGCTTTTTGGATAACTGATATTCCGATTCAAATTTTAATTTGTCCCGTTCATCTTCGAATTCAATTTTTGTTGCCGCTACAAACGCCGGATGCCATTGTATCTTCTGTACAGTCTCCTTCTCTTTGTTCTTCCATCTTCTCTCCATACATCGGATCCTCCTTATGTAATTGTCCGGAGTCTCCATTCCCAGAAAACTCCTGCTGTTAAAATGTGAAATAAAGCATGAATTTTCTGAACCGCCAGGATCTTACCTGCTTATGAATTGTTTTTTGAATTATATAATGATAGTAACAATCACTTTTTTATGCGCCGCATCATTATATTTAAGAGTTAATAGAAAATATGCTTTTGTTTATATTAGCATATCTTTACTTCATGCGCAACACCTTTTATCTTCTCTTTACTGTATTTTTCTTGTCTTACATGATACACTAAATTTATACTTAAAAACATCAAAATATTTATTAGATAAATTCCCCAGAAATTTCGAAAGGATCCAATCACATGGTACAATTAAATGATAATGCCATCACCTATATGAATCACCGTGGCTTTCACAACATCATTCTTTCTATAGAAAAGATAACCAGCTGATGTGCCCCTCCACGCTTGGAGATATCGGTAGGTTTTACCGATAAAGAAAAAGAAGAACTTCTCTCACAAGGTTATACCTGCGAGAAAAGTCCTCTTGGAAATGTTTATTATCAATCAGAAGGAATCATTATAAATGATGATATTACTATTAATTATATGGAATATCCCTGGATTACCTGCTTTGAAGTAGAAGGGCTGTCTGTTGCCAGATAATGCAACAGACAATCCACTATTTGTGATATAGCTTCCGGTTCTTTCCCATCCATTATTCTCTTTTTCCTACAAAAGCTCCGCAAACAGCCGCAGGAACAACTGTCCCAGTCTCAGGCTCGCACTTCGTCCCGACTTATACTTCTCTGTTACTTCCCTGCACTGTCCAAATGTCTGCTCCATGTCATCCCGGATCTCCGTGACCACATCACAGTCCGCCATAAAGCATCCATTTTCAAAATGATGGTACAGACTTCTGTAATCCAGATTGATCGTTCCACAGGTTGCCATGCAGTCATCGGCAACGCTCATCTTGGCATGACAGAATCCTGGTGTCCATTCATAGATTCTTACGCCATCCTGTACCAGGTTGTGATAGAACGATCTGGTAATGCTGTAGATCAGTTTCTTATCCGGAATTCCCGGCGTGATGATTCTTACATCTACACCACGTTTTGCTGCCAGAGACAAAGCATGTGTCATCTCATCGGTAATAATCAGATACGGCGTCATAAACCAGCAGTATTTTTCTGCTTTATTCACGATGCTGATATACACATCTTCGCCGACCTGAATCCCATCCAGCGGACAATCCGCATATGGCTGGATATATCCTTTCTGCACCGCCTGATACGGATGCTGCTCCAGATATTTTTTCCGGCTCTCCAGATCAAAGGTATCTTTTTCAATCTTCTCTTTCCCGGAAGCCTCCCACATTTCCAGAAATGCTGCCGTAAGCGATGTAACCGCATCTCCTTCCAGACGGATTCCGGTATCTTTCCACTCTCCGTATGGATGCGTATAGTTAAAATATTCATTTGCCAGGTTATAACCACCCGTATATCCAACCTTTCCATCGATAACTGTAATCTTCCTGTGATCACGGTTATTCAGGAACATATTAAGTCCAGGAAGCAGCGGATTAAATACCCGGCACGCAATTCCTTTTGCCTCCAGCTTTCTGGCAAAATTCAGATTGACGAATCCAATGGAACCCATATCGTCATAGAATACACGGACCTCTACGCCAGCCTTTACCCTATCCTCCAAAACGGCCTGGATCCGGCTCCACGCATACTCATCCTCGATTGCATGGTATTCCATAAAAATAAAATGTTCTGCCTTCGCAAGATCCACAAGCTGGGATTCCAGCCCCTTAACCGCCTCGTCAAAATATTTCACGTCTGTATTCTGGTAAACCGGATATCGTGCGATTCCTTTTATATATGTAGAAACATTGCCAGCTTTTGGATCTTCTTCTTTTAGTCTGTCCAGTATCTCCTCATTCTGTGGAAGCATCGGAAGAAGCTTATCATCCAGCACCTTATAACGCATCCGCATCTTCTTCGTTCCGCCATTCATACCAGTCATCAGGTACAATGCTACACCGAGAATCGGAAATGCAAGGATCAGTATGATCCACGGCGTCTTCATCGACGATGTCTCATTCTTTCCATAAATTTTCAAAACCAGGATAAATCCGACCAAACGGGTCATATTATCGATCACTACCGCATATTCATTGAGTCCATTGAATATGCCGACCAGGAAGATTACTTCTAATAATATAGAAAGGACTGAAAATACCAGTCTCTTAACCCCGTTCTGCGATTTCTTTTTCCCTTCCAGCGTATGACTGCTCATCTTATCACCCTTTTTCCTTATTGCAATCTGCAGCTTCTGATGAAGATACAGATTTACAGTATTTTGTTAAATATAATTATCCTATCACGAAGAAACATAAGACTCAAGTACCTACATATTTATTTCTAGCCGACATAGGCACCAATTACATAATACAGAAAATATGCGGAGACGAATTCATCCAGACATTTACCTATTGTCTGCGAAGGCGTAGAGACGGAAGAAATCGCTGAATTTTTGAAGAATGAGGGCTGTGATGAGATACAGGGGTTTTTGTATTACCGGCCGATGTGCAGGGAGGATTTTGAGAAGCTGATGAGCATGAAATATTCCCACATTTAATATCTGTTATGTAGAAACTCCCTTCCGGATAGACCTTTTATTTTGTCTATCCGAAAGGGAGTTTATTTTCAATATAAAAGAGCTCTATAATCTATAATTCTCTTTATCAACACTTTTTATTTCTTCTACGCAGTGTTTCGAATATTCCAAAAGCTCCTGCTAACATTGTTGACCACAAACCAATTCGAGCTTTACAGGATATTTTTTATTCCATATTCCTCTATCACACACTCATGCTTCTTACTCTTCTTATCATAATTAATCCCAACCAGAAGAATATTTCCAGTATAATTTAGCAGCGTTTCGGGATATCGTCTCTCCTTTATCTGTTCAATTGCAGTAAACGCATTTTTATTCCATTTTAATTCTACCAGAAGCGCCGGATATTCATTTATATATTCCGGCTTTGGAAGATACACAAAATCCGCAAAGCCTCTTCCTGCCGGAAGTTCTCTAACAGGTTTAAAATAATATTTCATAGAGCTTAGATATCCAATTGTCAGCACGCTGCTAAGTGAATTCTCATCATTATATTCAATAGCCGAAGCATATTCCATATGAATCTTCTCAATTCCATCTGCCACCACTTCAGAATCTTTATCCAACGTAGCATTCAAAAGATCTTCAGATTCCTTTTGAAAATGAATCATCTCATTCCACCGCTTCCTTCTAACAGCCGCAGTAAGTTCCTGCCTGATTTCTTCATTTGGAATAAACGCTCTCTGAGTACTCTGATTATATCCCAGATATCCCAAGTGTATCAGATATGTCAGCACATCATCCTTGCTCGTAAAATTCACCGTATCATTCTGAAAACAAGACACATCCACTTCCACCTGCGAGCCCGAAAGCATCGCAATGATCGAACTCTTCAAACCATCAAAATCCATATTGATCAATGGCACAATTGCATCATATGTTCCGGTTCTTGACCAGTAGCTCTGATATTTGTTCCATAACAGCACTTCTATTACTGCCTTTGGATTATAGACTTCATACCCCTCCAGCAGATATCCGTCATACCAATGCTTTACCTTTTCAAAGTCTCTTTCATATTCCGCACAAAGCATCTTTACTTCATCTTCCGTAAAACCAATATATTTTGCGAATCCTCTCGCATCCAGCATCGTAAATTCATTAAAATTATTAAGTGCCGACTGTGTCTGGATCTTCTTAATTGGCAATATTCCGGTAAGATATGCCAGAGCCATATATCTGGTCGGCATTGTTCCTTTGAACATTCCGCGAAGGAAATTAATATATTCCTCCTGAATCTTCTGGTTCGCACCCTCATCACGAATCAGAACATCCCATTCGTCTATGACAATCACAAATTTCCTCTTAGTCGCTGCATTAATAAGAGACAATGCTTCTGGAAGAGAACAAATCCCAGCAGAAAGATGTTCCGGATATAATTCCCGCAATTCAGCAAGTACACTTTTTATAATAAACCCAACTACTTTATCCGGTCCGCCGGCTGGTTCCATGCACCACTGAACATCAAAATGAATCACATCATATTGATTCAGATATTTTTTGTAATTCTCATTCTGCCCGATTTTTAATGACGAGAACATCTCTTCAGAATCACAGCCTTTGCTATAGTATGCAGTAAGCATATCTGCCGTCACTGATTTTCCAAATCTACGTGGACGACTGTTACAGATAAATGCTTCTGTAGATTCAAGTACGCTGTTCGTATATTCTATCAATTCTGTTTTATCTACATAAATGCGGGCATTTAAAGCCGCCTGAAATGCACTGTTATCCGGATTTACAAATAAACTCATGTCTCTTCACCTGCTTTCATCTGAGATTCTTTCATCCCTTATAATTTATATTTTATATATTAACATAAAGCAGATTTATATTCATTCTTTTTTAACAACAAAAAAATCACCATCCCCGCAGCTCGCAGTCTGCAAAAACAGTGATTTAGTAGTGCGCGATCAGGGGTTCGAACCCTGGACACTAAAAATTATAATTCCCTTAGATTTTCGACAATGCTCTGTCTCTTCCCTACATGGTAAAGCACAGCAGGAATCAGACACCCCAGCAGGAGAAATATCGGTATAATCGCGATTACAGGCATGATGGTAAAATGGTAGCTGACAAACCAGAACATATCGCTCATCATGTTGCCAAGCATAGGCCCAAGCGCCACAGAAAGTATAAGGGACGCTATGATGGAGCCCACCGCATAAAATAATCCCTCGTAAATAAGCATATTTTTTAGCTGCCTGTTGGTCATACCCACAGATTGTAATACGGCAAATTCTCTCTTTCTGGACAAAATCCCTGTCATAATTGCATTGAAAAAGTTAAGTATGCCCACAAGCCCGATTATGGCACAGAGGACACCACCACAGATTAAAAACATATTTTTAAACCGGGTAAATTCACGTCTGATAGATGCCTTGCTCTCATACATGAGAGTAGATGTATCTCCTGCCGTGAGCTTTTGCAGATACTGCTCAGCGCTTGCTTCTGCCTTGGAATCCGGTGTGTCAAACATATAAAACTTAGGAATGACATCTGTACCACTATCCTCCTTAAGCTTCTCTACCGGCAAAACCATGCTATAACCCAGACCTGTATAACGGAAGCTGATGGAATAAGGGACAGTCACAAGAGCACATACACTGTACTCCACCTCCTTTGCCTCTTCCTCATGGTATTCCAAATATTCCTCAGGCGTGGTTTGTTGGTCTGCCCGTTCGCCGGTTCGGCTGTCTATATCATATCCAATCTGGTAGCTTACGGTATAAGTGTCTCCCAGCTCAGGGTAGTTGTCGAGATTTACTATATTGCCGTAATCATCTGTGGATACAGCCACAGCGATTGCGTGGCTATCCGGGTCAAATAGTGGCTCTAATGAGCCTTCTACTACTGTAAGCTTGTCAAAAAGTCCATCGTCAAAGCCCTCTATGCTGGCATCGACAAGTATGCTGGCATCTCTCTGCTCGTATTGGGAGAGTTCCTCCTTCAGCTCTTTGCCACTTAGATAGTTTTCTGCCAGTTTACTATACTGGTCGGTCTTCATCCACATCATAGGGGATATGTCTTCCAGGTCATAGCCGCTTCCAGAGACAGTCTCATCTGTGTTTTCCTTTATCTTATCAATGGTATCTGCTCCTATATACTCATCTGCCGTACTATAGCGGAAATAATCTGTACTGCTTACGATAAAGTCTGCACAGGTTGACCTGTCCACATATTTATCCATGTCAAAGCCGTTGACAAGTGAAAAAAGCACATTTAAAAGAGTTACAGAAAGTGTCAGTGAGACTACAACCAGGATAGTTTTCTTCTTATTTCTGCCAAGATTGGCAAAAGCCATCTGATATACCTTAGCCCCACGGCTGTGGCGTTTTTTCTTTTTTCCGGTCATGCCTTCTGTATATTTTGCTGCCTCAACAGGCGATACCTTTGCAGCTATTTTGCCAGGCTTCCTGCAGGACAAAAAGACAGTGATAATGGCAAATACAGCAGAACCGATAAAAATAAGTGGAGAACTGCTGACAGTAGCCTTTGTGCCTATAATGCTTGTGGTCTCTAATGCAATAGGAGTTAAAACCGCACCAATGCCATAGCCCAGAAGTAATCCTATAGGAATACCGATAATACACAAAAACAGAGCTTCCTGCGTGATTATGCGCCTTAATTGTCTTGGGGTGGTGCCGATTGTCTTTAACAGGCCATAAAACCTGATGTCCCCTGTCACTGAAATCTGGAATATATTGTATATAATCAGATAGCCTGTAAATATAATAAGCAGGAAAAAGGCAATGATTGCAGCTACCAGTGAGAAATCTATGCCAGAGCTTATAGATGAGGCAGTAAGTCCCCAGTTTACACCGATTCTGGCACTGTTCTCCTGGTCTCTTGTATTCCAGTCATATCCTAAGTCTGTATCTATTTTTTCCATCTGCTCCCTGATATTAAGCTTGGAAGGAAGCATGACATTTAGGTCTATGTCAAGAGCTTCATTGCCAGCGGCTATGCACTTTTCGTTAATTTTATCTACATAGGCTTTTGATACGTTGATATAGTGTACAGGCATCAAATCATCATACTCCCAGTAGCCCACGAGGATAAAGCTGTCGGTCTGTGGTATCCCGGTGTTTGTTCCATTACCAGCCTGATAAGTAATAGTCACATTTGCTCCCAGCTCAGGTTCTACGCCAAGGAGTCTTAAGGCCGCAGTGTCCATGGCTATTTCATTTTCTTTTTGAGGCTCCTTTCCCGTGCTTGGGGCGGCGTAGCTCCACCTGGTACAGTTTTTATCCATGTAGCTCACTTCTGCCGCTACCTTGCTGAATACGTCAGAGGAACTGAAGCCGCACACGATACGCTCACCGGATGCCTTGATTCCCTTGTGGGCAGCTATTTTATCTGCCTGTTCTCTGGATAAATCTTTAAAAATACCATCACTATAGCCGCCTGCCTGTCTGAAATTGTAGGTTTCATAGCTTGAGTTTACAGACAGCATAATAGTAAATAATGATGTAAACATCAAAGTTGTGAGTGCTATAGCACAAATTGCAATAATATTTCTTTTTCTGGATGCCCACAGAGACTTGAAGCTAAGTCTGCGGATACATTTTCTGTTCTTTACTCTCATACTGCTCTCTCCTGAATATGTCCATCCTCAATTCTTATTATGCGGTCTGCAAGCTGGGCGATTTCCTCGTTGTGGGTAATCATCACAATCGTCTGCGAGAACTTCTGGCTTGTCACCTTCAGGAGACTTAATACGTCCTGACTTGTACGTCCGTCTAAGTTTCCTGTGGGCTCATCTGCAAGAATTATGGCAGGCTCTGCCGCCAATGCTCTGGCTATGGCAACCCGCTGCTGTTGTCCTCCTGAGAGCTGGTTTGGGAGGGCGTCAAACCTCTGGTCAAGTCCCAGCACTTTTGTTATTTCTTCAACAAAGTCCTTATCGGCTTTACCGCCATCCAGTTCGATTGGAAGCACGATATTTTCGTACACATTTAGTACCGGTACCAGATTGTAGGTCTGAAATACAAAGCCTATTTTTCTGCGCCTGAAAATGGTAAGTTCCTCATCCTTTAGAGAAAAGATGTCTTTGCCATCCACGAATACCTTGCCGGAGCTTGGTCTGTCCAGACCTCCCAGCATATGTAAGAGGGTGGATTTGCCACTGCCGCTTGTACCAACAATAGCCACAAACTCTCCTTTTTCTACATTGAGGCTCACGCCATCTAAGGCATGTACACATGCCTCACCCGTTCCATAGGTTTTCTTCAAATCATATGCTTGTAAAATGTCCATATATCCTCCATAAAAAAAACTGTATGCCGCATTTCTCGCTACATACAGATTATTACACAATATTCTTTCCAGATTCTTTCCGGAAATAATTAAATTATTACAGTTTTGAAAGATTTAAGCCGATTTTGGCAGAAAAACAGAAAAAGTACTGCCCTGTCTGTATACCGAGGACACCTTTATGTAGCCGCCCTCTCCGCTTAGAATCTGCCGGCTTAGATACAGTCCTATGCCCACGCCTTCCATATTTTTGGTATCTTCTGAGCGGTAAAATCTTGAAAAGATCTTAGGAAGCTCCTCCTCTTTTATACCGATTCCGCTGTCTTTTATATCAATTCTTACAAACATTTCATATGCAGTGACAAATAGGCTTATAGTACCCTCATTTGTGTATTTTACAGCATTATCGAGGATATTGCAGATTGCTTCCAAAGTCCACTTGCTGTCAAAATAAGCTTTTTCATCAGTGTCAAGGAGTATAAGCTCAAGCCCCTTAGCCCTGGCTTTGGACTCTGTCTCTTTTACAGCCAGTGTCAGCATGGGCTTAAGAGCTTCTTCCTGTGGGGAGAGCTGCAATATGCCGTTTTCAAGCCTTGACAGCTTCACCAGAGAGTCGATTAAAAACTGTAATTTTTCCGACTGGACATGAAGCTGGACAATATTTTCACGCATCTGGGCTGATAAATTGTCAGTATCATCCTCAAGCAATAGTTCGCTGTATAAGAGCAGATTAGCTATGGGAGTCTTGGTCTGGTGGGAAATATCCGCAATTAACGACTTAATCTTGTCCTTTTCCAGTTCCACATTTCTGGCAGAGACCACAGAAGCACTCAGATAATTGGCAAACTTGGTCTCAAGCGAGGACAAACGTGTCTCGTCAAAACTTTTTTCAGAAAAATCTCCTTTGACTGCCTGATTTAACATATTTTCTATTGTATCAATGGTTTTCTTCGTGCGCAGATGGTTAATTAAAATTACAAGTGCTGTAATTACAAGGCATATGCCCACGATACAGATGGTTGTATTATAGTTATTCATTCAAACCTATACCCTATTCCATATACTGTTTTAATGCAGCCCGGGGTACCAAGCTTGTCCCTGAGCCTCTTGATAGAGACAGAGAGGGCATTGGCATCCACAAATTCCGCACTGTCATTCCATACTCTGTCCAGAAGAAAATCTCTGCGGAGGTTTATGCCCTCATTTTGAACCAGAAGCCTTAAAAGGCGCTGCTCGGTCTTACTAAGCTCGATTTCCTGTCCATCTACTAAAAATATCATTCTCTCAAAATCAAATTCATAGCAGCCCTTCTTGTATACACTGGCAGTAGTATGTGCCTGTAAGCTTTCCGCCTTTCTAAGCTGGGTATTTACCCTTGCTCTTAATACTGACAGGGAAAAAGGCTTTGTGATGTAGTCATCTGCGCCAAGCTCAAGTCCCTTTACTATATCCATGTCGGTATCGTTTGCGGTCAGAAGAATAACCGGTATAGTTGGATAGTTTCTCTTTAGTTCCTGTAAAAAATCAAGCCCGCTTCCATCCGGCAGATTTATGTCAAGTAATATGAGAGACGGACAGCTGCACAGGAACTGGTCTCTTGCAGCTTTTATAGTCTCACAAGAGACCAGCTTTCGGCTCTCTGTCTTTAATGCCTTGCACAGGCCTTGATTTAAGGCTGTATCGTCTTCCAGGATTAGTATTTGCTCCATCTGTATTTCCTCATAGTCAATCAATATTTTAGACTATTATAGCACAGGAGAATTTGGGAATAGGGTATTTTTTAATAAAGTTGGATTTTCAGGCACAAAAAAATCACCATCCCCGCAGCTCGCAGTCTGCAAAAACAGTGATTTAGTAGTGCGCGATCAGGGGTTCGAACCCTGGACACCCTGATTAAGAGTCAGGTGCTCTACCAACTGAGCTAATCGCGCATCTTTAATTGTCTGTGTTACGTTCTCCGTAACGACAAGATATATTATATAGCAGGTGTTTTAGAAATGCAAGTGTTTTTTACAACTTTTTTTGAAAATCTTCAAAAAATTTTAATTGTTTTAAAAATTCGGCTATATTTGTTCATCACACCCTCTATTATTCTTCCTAAATCAGTTAGCATAATCTCCTTTTGCAGACATCGGAAACATAAGTTATTGTTTTTCTTCATATATATATGTTACCCGGATTATCCGTTATCTTATGTCTTATACAAGGAGCCACTACCATGCAACATTTTATTCATTCTATAAAAAACTCTATGATCACCCGCCTGCATACTCTGACATCTTCACTTGCACATTCTACCCGTTCGGAACACATACTCCTCTGGCCATTCCTTCTGACCGCCGCCTTGGGGACCTGGAATCATTTTTTCTATTCGTTCTCTGGAAATTCCGCCTTTATCGCATTGTTCTGTCCGGTCAATGAATCCGTGTGGGAACATCTGAAGCTTTTATTCTTTCCATTCTTATTCGTCTCTGCGCTGGAATATACCTGCTACCGCAGATCACCTCTCCGGTTCTTTTACAGCAGATATATCGGTGTCGTATCTGGTATGATTTTTACCGTAGCTTTCTTTTATACTTACAGCGGAATCATCGGGCGGAATTTCCTGCTGATTGATATCCTGCTTTTCTTCTCAAGCGTGTTGATTGCTTTTGTTTCCGCGAATCATTTTTACTTACAGAACCGGTCCATGCGGGCATCGGACCGGACATATATTATTACGCTCTGGGCTGTAACGGCATTGTTCTTCTTTGTATTTACCTGTTTTCCACCGGATATTCCGTTATTTTATTCTCCATAGTTTCTCGCTAGATACACATAGAGAACCGGCAGCTTCTATTGCATACTTAAGTATAAAAAGATAACAGAAAATCTACTATCCTCCGATTTCCTGTTATCTTTCTGATCTTCCTTAATTATTTACCCCATGATGTGCCACATAACTATTCAGATCCAATGCCTTGAAAACATATCCCTGCGACTGATAATACTCTATAATCTGCGGCAGTGCTTCTACCGTCGTATCCTTCGCCGCCGAATCATGCGACAGTAATACGATATTATTATCATGGAAGCTTGTCGCCTGTGCAACCAGCTGTTCTGTCGTTCTGACAGCTCCGTCACCGGAACTTCCGTTCCAGTCGTAGTACTGGTAGCCTCTTGCCTGTACCTCTTTTGTCAGTGTAGACATAATTCCCCTCGTATAGCTTGCAGATATCGTATTCGATGATCCGCCCGGGAAACGGATAAAGCATGGCACATATCCAATCTCTTCCTTTACAATCTGCGCCACCTGATCCAGATCCTGAAAATAAGAATCTACAGACGCATACACCTTCGCATAATCATGAGAATATGTATGCATTCCGATAGTATGTCCCTTATCATACGCCACCTTAATCATGTCTTTGTACTCCGGCATCGCACCCGTTACGAAGAATGTTGCTTTTGCATTATATTTATCCAGAATATCCAGAACCTTCTGCGTATTCTGTGACGGACCATCATCCAGTGTCAGGTATACAACCTTTTCATCCGACTCTTCCGTAGTACCAACCGTTCTTCCCGGCTGCACCGCAAAATCACTTCTGTCCAGTTCTTCTGCTTGTGCTGCTTCATCGGATGTATCTTCCGTTTCTATTGTAAGTGCCTTTGTAAGATCCTTCCCTTTTTGCGTTGATTGATCCGCTGATTCTTTTTTATCCGTTGTAGTTGTTGTATCGGTGCTTGCTGTCTGCTTCGCATTATTCTTCTGCATCATACGCACTGCCGTCACTCCGGCAAATGCAACTACCCCGATACATATGATTCCAACTAATATATTTAACCTTCTTCGTCTTCTTTTAACCCGGCTTTTCCTTCTTCTTCGACTCATAAACTTCTCTCCCTTTTTTCAAGAATGTCCTTACATGTTTCACACTGCCCCAAAATGGCAGATATCTTACTTCTGATACACAAGACAACACTTGTTTCTCCTTTATCATAACCCATTTTCTAATTTATGCAAGCATTTCCCGGTTCTTTCCTGTTTTATTCAAAAAACTTGGCCAAATCACACAGAATTTTCAGTCCCGAAGATTTTTCATACGGAAACTGCGGCGAAAATCAAATATTTTTCCTCTTTTCCCACACAAATGTTGTATAGTAAAAATATAGCTGCTATCTTCACACTGCTGTTTACATTATTTAAAAACAGTAATTGAATATACAACTTAATCATAACACGAAAGGAGTTTTCATTATGAAACCTCAGACAACCGCCTGTACCATCGAACATCACGCCATGATGTTCGCATATCTTGCAAAACACGCCATTGAATTATGCGGCGATGCCGGCAAAGAAGCCATTCTTGCCGGAATGACAACCTACGGCAATGAACGCGGCGCCAGAATGGCTGCCAACGCAAAAGCCCACGGTGATGAACTCACCACCATGACCAATCAGGCCTACGGCGAATGGAAGCCTGACTATCCGGGCCAGATGGAATTCGGCACACTGCGCACCGAACCGACCCTTCAGACCTACATTTCCAAATGTGCCTGGTGCGAGGCATGGCAGAAACATAATATCACCGAATATGGAAAATATTATTGTGTAAATGTAGATAACGCCGTCTATCAGGGCTTCCGTCCGGACTTCGTCTGTACCCCGACCGCCACTTCTATGAGCTGGGGCGGTGACCGTTGCGAATTTGACTGGGGTCATCCACTCTCACCGGAAGAAGTCGAAGAACTGGCTAAGAAAAAGGCAGCGCTTGGCTCATCCTGCATGAAAGACTTTAACTTCCATACTGCACATTTGAAATATACCGTCAGTCAGGCACTGATCGATGCACTTGGTGAAAAAGGCGAAGAAGCGGTAAAGCTTGCACTTGCTGATTATGTAAATACTTTTGGTCAGGAATATCTGGATGTATTATCCGGACTCTATCCTGTTTCTTCAACTCAATAATATATACAGAATCTGTCAGCTGACCAGATTCTTTCAAACGCATAGTAATTCAAAATTTACGAAAGATTTTATATTATTCCTACAAGAAAACTAGGAAATCTATTTACATCCTGCTTTTCTGTGCTAAAATGAGAACTACAAGATTACGAAACAGGAGGTATTTATATTTGAATAAATTAACAACCGAACATACATCAGATAATATTATTGCCACATGGTTAGACACACACCAGGATGAGCTGGTGGATACCGCCAACTACATCTTCCAGCATCCGGAACTTGCTTATAAGGAAATACTTTCTTCTAAGTGCCTGGCTGACTATCTTGAAAGTCAGGGCTTCGAAGTCGTATGGAAAACTGCCGGAATCGAGACTGCATTTACAGCGACTTGGGGAAGCGGCAAACCGGTACTTGGCTTCCTTGCGGAATACGATGCGCTGGCCGGTGTCGGTCACGCCTGCGGACACAACCTTCTTGGAACTGCTGTTGCCGCTGCCGCATGCGCTTTAAAGGCCGACATGGAAGCTACTCATACTTCCGGAACCATCCGCGTCTTCGGATGCCCTGCCGAAGAGATTATGTCCGGAAAGATCGTTATGAATGACCAGGGTGTCTTTGACGATCTGGACGTTGCAGTTACCTGGCATCCATTTGACCGCAACCGTGTCAGCAACGATATCTGGCAGGCACAGGATATCAAGAACTATACGTTCCATGGTCTCAGCTCCCACGCTGCCAAGGCTCCGGAAAAAGGCCGGAGTGCACTTGATGCTGCCGAACTTATGAATGTTGGTGTCAATTACCTGCGCGAACACGTTCCCGGAGATGTAAGAATGCATTATGCCTACATCGATAACGGACTTCCGGCCAATGTCGTTCCAGATATCGCCAAGACCAACTATTTCATCCGCTCCTACTTACGCTCACGTACCGAAGACGCAAGCGAACGCGTAGACAACTGCGCAAGAGGGGCCGCACTTATGACTGATACCACCGTCGATATTGAGCTGGTTGCAAGCTGCAGCGAGATGAAGGTAAACCGTGTTCTGACAGAATTATATTATGAAGCAATGACGAAGGTCCCTACACCAACTTATACACAGGAAGAACTGGATTTTGCAAAAGAGATCACCGAAGAAGCTGGTCTTGTCAATGACGGTACTTACTTCTCTGGTCTGGAGCCACTGGAAGACGAGCCGGTACCGATCGCAATCGGAACCGATGCTTCCCAGGTAAGCCACACCGTTCCACTCATTACCCTCAGCGCTGCTACTATGTGCAAAGGTACCCCTCTGCACCATTGGGCCGCTGCAAAACAGGCGGGCATGAGCATCGGACAGAAAGGTATGTTCTATGTTGCAAGATGTATGGCGGAAGGAACGAAACTTCTGCTTGAGACCCCTGGAACGATCGAAAAAGCATGGGAGCTTCACAAACAGACCCCGTAAAATCCTATTAGGGCCGGGGAATTTTAAAAAAAACCCCGTCCCTAATTAAAAAAGACCTGTCCCTAATTAAATATAATACATATCCACAAAAAGGAGAGAAAAGCATGATCACAAAAAAAATCGGAATTATCGGCTGTGGTAATATGGGTGGCGCCATCCTCTACGGTGCACTCGAAAGCGGCGTATTGAACAAAGAAAATGTCTATGTCTATGACATCAATCCAGCTATGATGGAAAAAGCAGACGGATGGGGTGTCAATCTCGCAGACAATGACGAAGATGTCTGCGAAAAAAGTGATATCATCCTTCTCGCAGTAAAACCACAAAATGCTGCCGAAGCACTTTCCCAGTGTAAAAAAGCACTGGATGGCAAAGCCTTAATGTCCATCGTTGCCGGAGTCACAGTCGAAAGACTTCAGAATATGATCGACGGTACACCTAGAATTTTAAGACTTCTTCCGAACACACCGGCCATGGTATTCGAAGGCGCATTTGCCCTTTGTTCCGACAACGATTTGACAGAAGAAGAACTTGAAGTTGCAAAATCCATTTACAGCGCCATCGGTGTTGTAGAGATGATCCCGGAACATCTGCTTGATGCAGCATGCGGACTCAGCGGTGGCGGACCGGCTTATGTGGCAATGTTTATCGAAGCTATGGCAGACGGTGGAGTCAAACAGGGACTTCCACGGGCAACTGCTTACCGTCTTGCAGCCCAGACCTGTCTTGGTACTGCAAAAATGATTCTTGAAAAGGGCATCCATCCTGGTGAGTTAAAAGACATGGTAACTTCACCTGGCGGTACCACAATCGAAGGTTGTGAGGCTCTCGAAAAGGCAGGTATGCGTGGTGCTGTCATCGAATGCATCAATGTAAGTACAGAAAAGTCCCGCTCCTTATAATCATTGTCATTCTATGTCGATAATTATCCACTAATTATCAGACAAAAAAGGAGTTATCCACAGTTTCCCGGGGATAACTCCACTTTTATGGTGGATAAGTGGGATTACTTCAAAAAAACATGCAGAAAGAAGGGGCCGGGGGATTTTTAAAAATCCCCCGGCCCCTTCTTTCTACATTTTCATCCTTTTGATCACTTTCAACCTCGTGAACTCTTCCCTTTCTTTTTCCTCCAGCGCATTACTGATTGTATGCACCAGATTCGTATACATCGGAATCGTTATATTCTTAAGCGCATTTGCCCGCTTCTGTGTCTTCTTGATATTGGCTGCCAGCCGGTATGCCGAGTTTTCCACTTCTGCAAGTTTGATCGTCAATTCCTTCACTTCCCGGAATGCCTCTCGTGCAATATCAACCGACTCATGCGTTGTACTGAAGGAATAAGTCAGGTCATTTTGCTTCGCATCGTATTTGATATGCGGAATCTCCGTTCCCATGATACTTCTCGTCTGCATCTTCAGACTGTCTTCAATCGGAACGGTAAATGCAAGCTCCTGTACTTTACTGATCCCGTGCTCGATATTGGCACGCTGCAGGCAGGCGTATGCTTTTGTAAATGTTACATCGATCTCTTCCTGAATATCCTTTGCCTCATCGATCAGTCCCATCAGTTCTTTCAGAAGAATATTCCGCTTTTTATCCATCAAGTCATACCCCTGACGCGCAAGCAGCAAAGAATTCTTCGCAAGCATCAGATTACCCTTGGTAGGAAATTCTCTCGGATCCATATATGCATCCCTCCTTCAGACACTGTCTACTCTTTTTCATCCTCATCCAGCGTCTCCCGTGTGTCCTTCCAGTACTTATCAATCAGCTTCGTATCGATACGGTCCAGCTCTTCTTTTGGCAGCAATCCAAGCAGCTCCCATCCAAGATCCAGTGTCTCCATCATCGTACGGTTCTCCGCCGGTCCCTGTCCGATATAACGTTTCTCGAACTCCTGGCCGAACTTCAGATACTGCTTATCAATCGGCGACAACTCATCCTCACCAATGACAGATGCCAGGTTTCTCGCTTCTCCAACCTTGGCATAAGCCGAGAATAGCTGGTTCGCCAGATCCTGATGATCTTCTCTTGTGTAGCCTTTTCCGATACCATCCTTCATAAGTCTGGACAGCGACGGCAGGATACTGATCGGCGGATAGACCGCCTGCCCGTGAAGGTTACGGTCCAGTACGATCTGCCCTTCTGTAATGTATCCTGTCAGGTCCGGAATCGGATGCGTGATATCATCATTTGGCATCGTAAGGATTGGAAGCTGGGTCACCGAACCATTGGCCCCATCTACAATACCTGCACGTTCATAGATCGTTGCAAGCTCACTGTATAAATATCCCGGATATCCTTTTCTCGACGGAATCTCACCACGAGAAGAAGACACCTCACGCATCGCTTCTGCAAATGAAGTCATGTCCGTTAAGATAACCAGTATATGCATATTTTTTTCAAATGCCAGATACTCAGCCACCGTCAGCGCAACCTTCGGCGTGATCAGACGCTCCACAACCGGATCATTTGCCAGATTAAGGAACATGCACACATGGTCTGCAACTCCACTTTCTTCGAATGTCTTACGGAAGAATTCCGCCACATCATGTTTAACACCCATAGCGCCAAATACAACCGCGAACTGCTCATCCGAATTATCACCAAGTGATGCCTGTTTTACAATCTGCGCCGCAAGCTGGTCATGCGGCAGACCATTTCCGGAGAATATCGGAAGCTTCTGTCCACGGATCAGCGTCGTCAGTCCATCAATTGCCGAGATTCCGGTACGGATATAGTTCCTCGGATACTCACGTCTTACCGGATTCAGCGGAAGCCCGTTCACGTCACGTCTCTGCGCATCCGTGATCGGTCCAAGCCCGTCGATCGGCTCCCCGATTCCGTTAAATGTACGCCCAAGCATTTCCTCAGACACGGTTACTTCCATCGGGTGACCCGTAAGTCTTGTGTGTGTATTATCAAGAGACATATTTTCCGTCCCTTCGAATACCTGTATCACAGCTTTGTCTTCATCAAGCTCCACGATACGTCCCATTTTTCTTGTATTATGATCTACGATAAATTCCACAATCTCATCATAAAATGCATTCTCCACGCCTTCTAACACGACGAGAGGACCGTTGATACTACTAAGTCCAAGATATTCTATTGCCATCTTACGTCCCTCCCTTTACGCATTTTTCTCGATGACACGGTTATAAAAGTCATCGATATCCCGTTTATACAGATCCAGAAGCTGCAGATTATCATTCGGCACATCATACTTGACCGCAATGACCTTTTCAAATATACCCTCTGCCTTCAACACCGACATCGGCATGCCCATTGCCACAAGTTTCCGGCTCGTCTTATACAGATACAGGATCACATCCATCATCTTAAACTGCTTCTCAAGCGATACGCACGTATCATCCTTGTGAAATGCATTCTGCTGCAGGAATCCCAGACGGATCACCTTCGCAATCTCCAGAATCAGCTTCTGATCATCCGGAAGCACATCCCCTCCGATCAGTTTTACAATCTCCATCAGACTGCTCTCCTGATTCAGAAGTGCCATCAGACGGTTTCTGTAATCTACAAACTTCGGCGATACATTGTCTGCATACCATCCGCTTAAGTCCGTCAGATATTCGCTGTAACTGCTCAGCCAGTGGATTGCGGGAAAATGTCTCGCATACGCAAGTGATTTATCAAGCCCCCAGAAACACCGCACAAAACGCTTGGTATTCTGCGTTACCGGTTCAGAGAAATCACCGCCCTGCGGAGATACCGCACCGATAATCGACACCGATCCGGTTGCGCCGTTTAATGTCTGCATCATACCCGCTCTTTCATAGAACGCCGACAGTCTCGATGCCAGATACGCCGGGAATCCTTCTTCTGCCGGCATCTCCTCCAGACGTCCGGACAGCTCCCTGAGTGCCTCTGCCCATCTCGACGTAGAATCCGCCATGATCGCCACATCATATCCCATATCACGGTAATATTCTGCCAGCGTAAGTCCCGTATAGATTGATGCCTCACGGGCAGCTACCGGCATATTCGAAGTATTGGCAATCAGCGTCGTTCTGTCCATCAGTGGATTCCCAGACTTTGGATCGACCAGTTCCGAGAACTCTTCCAGAACCTGTGTCATCTCATTGCCACGCTCACCGCATCCGATATATATGATAATATCCGCATCCGACCATTTTGCGATCTGATGCTGTGTCATCGTTTTTCCCGTACCAAATCCCCCAGGGATCGCTGCGGTACCACCTTTGGCGATCGGAAACATCGTATCCAGAATTCTCTGTCCGGTCACAAGCGGTACGCTTGCCGGATATCTTCTGCTCACCGGTCTTGGTACACGGATCGGCCAGTGCTGCGTCATGCTAAGCTCTTTCTTTTCGCCGTTAAATAACTCAATCGTCACCAGTGTATCATCAATCGTATAATCTCCATCCGGTACAACCGATACAACCGTTCCTTCCACTCCCGGAGGAACCATACATTTGTGCACAATAGCTCTCGTCTCCGGCACTTCAGCAATGATCGTGCCACCCTGTACCAGATCTCCTTCTGCCACCGTAATATGCGTCTCCCAGAGCTTCTGCCGGTCCAGTGCATCCACGCTGACACCACGGGTGATAAATGCACCCCCCTGGTCCGCAATCCGCTCCAGCGGCCGCTCTATACCATCGAAAATGTTATTGAGGATTCCCGGCGCCAGTGTCACCGATACCGCTGCCCCGGTTCCTTCCACAAGCTCTCCCGGACGCAGTCCGGAAGTCTCCTCATACACCTGTACAGTCGTCCGGTCCTTATCAAGGGAAATGACTTCGCCAACCAGCTTCTCCTCTCCCACATGGACCATCTCCGACATCTTAAACATCGTCTTCCCTTTCAGGTAGATAACCGGGCCATTGATGCCATATATTTTTTCTGTCCTTACGTTATTCACCCTTCACACCTCCCCGGAACAGGAACTTCTGATATTCATTTTCCAGTGCCCCCTTAAATGCATAGTCCACCAGAACATTCTTCTCGGGAACAACCGCACGTACACCTCCGATAAAATCCACTTTGCTGATCGTAAGTGTCATCCCCGTGCGTTCTTCCAGATATGTCTTTTTATCCGCATCCGATGGATTAATATAGATTGTCATCGCCATCCCGGATGCATATTGTGCTGCTTTTTCTATATAACGGATCAGAACCTCTTTGTACTTTTCACTTCTCATGAACTCCAGAAGCTTCAACTGCACTTCTTCAAAAAGCTCTGTCTTTAATTCCGTCTGAACCTTTCCCATTTCCCGTTTTAATTCAAGCTGCGCCTTTGACATTGCCATGTTAAGCTGCTGCTTTGCAGTCACACTCTCCGCACGCACTCTTGTCTCCGACTGCCGTCTGGCTTCGATCTTGTGCTGCTCAAAGACACTCATCAGTGCATCTTCATGCTGCTTTATGATCGCATTCGCCTCAGCTCTTGCTTCTTCCATCGCCGCCGTGCGGATATGCGTGATCTTCTCTTCGTTTGTCAAATGTGCCACCTTCTTCCTAGTCCTGTGATCTTCATTTTCCCGCTGCTTTTTTATTTTCACCTTTGCAGCTTTATCACTACTTTTTTCTACATTTTTATAGTTTCAGCCCTATCGCTTCATTTACATACGACGTGATAAAGTCCTTCTTACGTCCGGTCCCGTGTCTGTCAGGAATTTCAATCAGAAGCGGCATCGTCCGCTCCAGTTTAATCTCGTCGATCAGGTCTGGAAATTCCCTGCCGAATTTTTCCGTCAGCAGAATCACACCAACTTCCTTATCTTCCATGGCATGCTCGATCGCACTACGCAGCTCACCGCGCTCATGCACTACGATTCCATCCACACCTGCCAGACGCATTCCTGTCAGAGTATCGACATTATCACTGATCAGATACATCTTCATCTTACAATTTACCTAAGATCATGAAGGAGATGATCAGTCCGTACAGACACACACCTTCTGCAAGACCTACAAAGATCAGTGACTTACCAAGCGCACTGGAATCTTCGCTGATTGCTCCAAGAGCCGCACTTGCTGCACTTGCAACGGCGATACCACCGCCGACGCAGGAAAGACCGGTTGAAAGTGCTGCTGCCAGGTATCCGAATCCAGTTGCATTCGACGCCGTATTTCCGGCCGCCTCTGCCGCCTGTACCGGATCACCTGCAAAGAGCATAATACCCGCGATCAGAACCGTACTGAAGAAGAAAAATACATTCGTACCAATGGCTCTCTTATAACGTTTCTTCGTCCTCTGTCCGATCAGAAAATATCCAAATGGAATTACAATACTAAGTAACAACGTTGCAACAAATAATAATCTAACTGTCAGGCTCATACCTTCGTCCTCCTGTAAACATATCTTTAAATTCTGTCTTATTACCTTTTCCCTTAATCGTGAAGTTCTCTGAATTGCCAGTTCATTTTCCTTCATCCAGATTCTGAAATTCTTCGAATTACAAAATCCTTTCAACCGTTCTTTTACTTTTCATCACTCTGACTATGAAATGGCTTAAACTCCCGTCCGGTACCTTTATAGAATCTGCTGAACATCTCATAATATTCCAGACGCAGTACCTGGATTCCGACAACCAGACCTTCCAGTCCGCACACCAGAACATTTCCAAGCACAAACACGATCCAGTTCGTATGACCGGCACTCGCACCGGATAACATCAGCACAACCTCCATCATCGCTGCGTGGCTGACGGCAAATGCACCGATTCGCACATAAGAAATGGTATTCGAAAAGTAACTCAGCATCGTCTCGAATAATTCGAAGAACGCCTGCACAAAGAACATAACCTTTCCTTCTTCCATCTTCTTATGCTGCTTTGTCACCAGCTTTCCCAGAGGCTCTTTGAATACAAAAAGAATCACCGGAACTCCAAGGAAGATCACCATCAGGATATTGCCAGGAACCTTATGTCCCGTCATGTACAATACGATCGTCAGCACCAGGAATCCATAGAACACCAGTCCTGCGATACCATTATGGGAAAATAACATATTTTCCAGATCATGACTCTTGACCGAATTGATCACGTTAAAGATCATAACCAGGATATTCAGTCCCATACCAAATGCAATCGCAACCACGAACACCGTATTCAGCTGTCCGATAAACGGCAGATTCGTCATCGCATCCACCGGCCTTAGCCAGTGTGCCTGTATGATATCTTCAAATCCAAATATACTTCCGAACATGAATCCAAAAAATGTCGAGAACAATCCCGCGATCGAGATAATTCCTGCCAGATTGATCTTCTTTGTCAGATACAACAGTCCGCCAAATACGAACAGACACAGTCCCTGGCCGACATCCCCGAACATCGCACCAAAGATAAATGTATACGTCAGCGCCACGAACATCGTCGGATCCATCTCATCATTGGCCGGTAAGCCATACATTCTTATGAACATCTCAAATGGCTTAAAGAACTTTGGATTTTTAAGCTTCGTCGGCGGTTCACCGAAGAATTTTTCTTTATCTTCTTCTACAACAACGAATACCTTATCATCATTCTTTGATTCCGCCAGGAACTGATTCACATCATCTTCGCCCATCCAGCCGCACAGGATATAATAATCTTCTTTATTATCTCCTTCTTCAATTCTCGCTGCCAGTTTACGGACGTCAAAGTTAGTCGCCAGCTCTTCCAAACGTTTTCTTGCGCCCCGCAGCTTCGCTGCATTGCCTTCCATCAGACCTGAGATCTGCTGATCGATCTCTTCAATCTCTTTTTGTTTGTCATCAATGCTTTTTTCCAGTTCCTCACATGCCTGTTCCGGCGTTCCGATATATTCTGTCGGAATCGTGATTCTTTCAAAATGCAGGGAATTGAATACGGAATCTACTTTACTGGAATCTGCATTCGATACAAAATAACATCCATATACATAATTTTCATTTCTGATGCCTTCAATGAATACCGCATTCAGATCATCGAACAGGTACTTCTCCAGACGTTTGTAATAATTCACATCTACACGCCCGAACCGTACTTTCATATATCTGTATTTCATAGCCTTTTGCATATCCAGATCCAGTGTCCTGAACGGTTCCAGAAGCAAAAGCTTCTCCTGGTATTCCTCTACCTGCTTCTTCGTCAGTTCCTTCTTCTCCAGAAGTTCCAGATAATCGTGGTTCACATCACGGATCAGATCCAGCATCTCTTCCTGACTCAGCGACACGTCGATTCTTTGGTTCTCATCCGATAAAAGAGCGGCAAACTGCTCCGCCTTCGCCAGCGGCTCTTTGTAAGGATTCACCTCCACAAACGGCTGCAGGTTATCCGTTGTCTTAAGCTCTGCCGCCGCATTTTCAAGCTGCATCTCATATTTTGACAGATACACCTCGCAGACACGGTCGATGTCATTTTTCGGTCCGCTGATGCTTAAGAACTTCATCTTAACAATCATTGATTCACACCTCCTAAGTATCCTAATGTCTCTCCCTTCGTCAAACCGTAACGGATACACTCAAGGGCTGTCGTTAGTTTATTGATTTCTTCTTCTTTTAAGAACAGATACGTATTAATGATCGCAATCGAATATGGATCATTTCTCTTATCTGTCAGATATAACTTCCGCAGACAATCTTTATACATCTGTTCCAATGTCTTATCGGTCTGCATATAATTATATTTTCTTGCATAGTACGTTTTTTCCACTTCGGCTTCAAACTGCTCCAGTGTCGGCGTCTCCACCAGCGTCTTAAATTC
The DNA here is from genome assembly GCF_977044405.1 of Dorea sp. NCBI lineage: Bacteria > Bacillati > Bacillota > Clostridia > Lachnospirales > Lachnospiraceae > Dorea > Dorea sp. Next base: position 98,939 of record NZ_CDRRQK010000005.1, on the reverse strand, counting down.
CTCCAGACTGATCCGGTAGTGGATCGGTATCGTCATCGAGTAGATATCCGGCGGCAGCATATGATAATACTTCTTTGCCCTGTAAATCCACTGAAGATTCAAAAGGTCAATCTTCGTTCCATAGTCCTTTAAAAAAATCTTCTGCTCTCTTCCTTTTAGAATTCTTTTGCTTTTCTTCCACATCGTAGAAAAGTAATATACATCAAGCGCCAGATCATAATCAAAAAGTGTCCCCGCCCCGGAATCCCGGATTCTTCCAAGCGCATCATAATATTCGGTATCTTTTAAGTTATCCACAAGCTCATCGATATTTTTAGAAGTTATCAACCGGTCTATGGATATCTGTGAATATCTGTCGAAAAACTCTTTCTTATATTCCAGGTCAAATGGTTTATCATAATGATTGAATACGATCCTTAAGCAGTAATTGATCAGATCCACCTCATACCGTTTCCAGTATAATTTCAGAAATGTCTTCTGCTCCATTCCGGCGAACCGGAAGATTCTGGAATAGTCATCGAACAGCGACTGGTATAATATCTTCTCCACATTGCCCCTGTGATACAGGGAAATGTCCATCTTATTCACATACGGTGCATAAGAACCTTTGCCTTTCAGATATTCTATCGCTTCCGGGACACTGCGGATCCCCGCTATCGTATCAAAATCTTTCTCCGTCAGAAGCTTTGCCGACATCGCACGTACCTTAGTCGTGATTCCACTGTAAGCCATCACATTTCCCATACGCTACACCTCGATCATATGTCTCAGGATCTCTTCCGCATAAGCTTCATGATTTTCCTCATACTCTTTCTTCAGATTCCCGATCGCCGACTGGTTCTTCTTTCTCTCCCGGTCCAGAACCTTCTCTACAGATTCTTCCGATTCTGCCCGGATCTTATTAATCTTCCTCGTCGTCTCTTCTTCCAGTTCTTTATCGAACTGATCTCGTTCATCCTGTATTCTTCTTTCAATTTCTCCTTTTTGCAGTCTGGCATGCTCTACAATTGCCTCTGCCGTCTCTTCTACTTCAGCTAATTTTTCCATTACAGAGTTCATAAAGCACCTCCTTTTTCACATATTTAACAGTGATTCTTTGTTACTTTTTTATTTATGTTATAATAATACACCTATTTTCATAATTTTCCAGTTATATTTTGTTTAAATTGTATTATTTTCTCATCTAATTCCGAATTCTTCTGACAATTTTTACTTCCATTGACTTTTTCATGAACAGACGCTAAACTAAAAAAGATTTGCAAATGTTGAAAATACACTCTAATCCAATGATTACAAGGAGGAACCTATATATGCGTCTTAGAAATATACCACGTGCAGAAGGCGTCCTGGAAGCCTGCAAAGAAGTTGTTAAGAATCCACAGGACTTACACGGAAGCTGGAATCAGGAGTTTGGAAATGACCAGCCACTGCACATTGAGATCGGAATGGGAAAGGGACAGTTCTTACTGACACTTGCCACACGCAACCCACAGATTAACTACATCGGTATCGAAAGATACTCAAGCGTCTTATTACGTGCCGTTGAAAAATATCAGGAACTCGAAGCCACAGAAGAAGGAGCTCCGGAGAACATCCGCTTCATCTGTATGGATGCACACGACCTTCCGGCTGTATTCGATCCGGCAGAAGTATCCCGCATCTACCTGAACTTCTCAGATCCATGGCCAAAGGCACGTCACGCAAGAAGAAGACTGACATCCCAGGAATTCTTCAAGCTCTATGACAAAGTACTTACCGCAGACGGAACCGTAGAGTTCAAGACAGACAACCGTCCGCTTTTTGACTTCTCCGTGGAAGAACTGGAAACTTCCGAACTTTTCGCCTTAGATCAGCTGTCATATGATCTTCATAATGATAGTACGATGAATCAGGGTAATATTATGACAGAATACGAAGCAAAATTTTCTTCTATGGGCAATCCGATCTGCAAGCTGATCGCAAAGCGCCGGTAATTTCATTCCGGCATCCTCATCCCCGTCTTTTATATAATATAGAAGACGGGGATTTTAATTTCTCATCCGGTATATACTTGGGAACTGTTTTACGTTTTCTATCATATATTAATAGAGAGCATATTTTATGAATCCCGAAAGGACTGGAGCTTATGTTACATCTGACAACACAAAGTTTTAAATCCGAACTTCAGAAAAGCCCTGCTCCTGCTGTTGTTATGTTCTATGCCATCTGGTGCGGAAAATGTGCCATGATGCGCCCTGTCATAGAAGATCTGGAAGCCAGATACCTCCGCAAATATCCCAATGCTCCAATGATACGCTTCTTTGAAGTAGATACTTCCGAATCCGAGCTTCTCGCCGTTCAATACCAGATCGACCTGATCCCGGCATTTCTCATATTCCGGGATCAGGAAGTCGTCGCGGCTATGCAGGGTGTCATTCCTGCGGATGCATTTGAAAAGCGGCTTTTACAGCTCATTCTGAATACATGATATGTCATACAGAATTTTCAGTTCAGAAAATTTCTTCCTGCGGACACCACCTACAGAAAATCTTTAGAAATAGTTAATTTATATTTCCTTGAAAATATCTTTATTTATGATATATTAAAACGGTAACCGGCATGTCTGGGAAATCATATCACTTCCTTTCGTGCCAAATAACACAGACCGTTACTGTTCCTACAGTAACCACAATATTCAAAAAAGGGGGCATGGTGTACACACCACGCATTATGAAAAATTTAAAAAGAGCATTACCAGTTGCTATGGCAGTCGTACTTGGTTCTACTGCAGCACCACTGGTCGTAAAGGCAGACACTTCCAAAGTTGTAACGATCGGAGCGAACCTGTCAGATTCACAGAAGCAGTCCATGTACGAATATTTCGGAACTTCTTCCGATAAGGTAGAGAACATCGAAGTTACCAATGCGGATGAACGAAAATATCTCGAAGGCGTTGCACCGGATTCGCAGATCGGAACCCGCACCTACAGCTGTTCTTATGTAGAACCTACGACAAGCGGAGGTATCCAGGTTAAAGTATCCAATCTGACCTATGTAACAAGTTCCATGATTTCCAGTACACTTCTGACATCTGGTGTTGAGAACTGTAATGTTGTTGCCGCTTCACCAATCGAAGTATCCGGTACCGGAGCACTTACAGGTATCATGATGGCATACGAAAAAGCCAGCGGAACCAAGTTAAGCGAAGACCAGAAAGAAACTGCCAACCAGGAACTGGTTACAACCAGTGACCTTGCAGACTCTGTCGGTCAGGAAAAAGCAACTGACGTCATGAACGATGCAAAGCAGAGCGTCATCAAAGACAAATTAACAGATTCCGACGACATCCAGAATGCAGTCGAAGACGCAGCAAAGAATAATAACGTCACACTTACAGACGAACAGCTCGCAAAGATCACACAGCTGATGGAAAGCATCTCCCAGTATGACTATGATGTCAAAGCATTAAAATCCACACTGGATAACATTGATGGTAAGAGCGGCGGATTCTTCTCAAACCTCTGGAATTCCATCAAGGGTGTCTTTGGCGGAAGTGATTCTTCCGACGGCGGTATCATCAACGACACAGACGACAGTGCACTCGGAGATAATGTAGTTTCTAACAGCACACTGGATTCTGATAACAGTTCAGACAACAGCTCAGATAGTAGCGCTTCTGACAGCAGCGACAACAGTGACGATACAGGTTTCTTTGGAAAGATTAAGAAGTTCTTCCAGGATCTCTTCGGAGGAAGCTCCAAAGATGATTCAACAGAAAATGCTGACAGCAATTCAAAAAACGATGATGCAGATACAGAAGATTCCAACGCTTCCGATACAACAGAATCTTCCGATACTGCAAATACAGAAGACCAGACTCTGAACGGAGATGCTTCTGCTACAGAAGATACTACATCTGAAACATACCAGGATCAGAATGATGCATCTTCCGAATCCTCAGGTTCCGACCAGAGTACATCCGAAGATAACAGCACATCCGGTTCTTCAAACACAGATAGCAATTCGTCTGAGAACACTGACAGTACTACTGCAAATTAGTGCTTCTTCTGAACGCATAATGATTCATAAAGGACTGCCATTGACTGGCAGTTCTTTATGTTTATCTATGGATCATCTACATGAGCTGTCACCTACCGAACCTGCCGCTGACACCACCTTACAGATTCTTTGACAAATGGCAGCTCCTTTCGAACGCACGGCGATTCAAAACACAAAAAAAGACTACCGGCACAACATTCTTTTCCCACTCATCACTAAAGGAAATTTTTATCATGCCTGTAGTCTTTTTTATATTTTAAAATTCAAATACCGCAACCCCATAAGGCGGCAGTTTATATGCAAATGAATATGGTCTTCCATCGCATTCTTTCGCTTCTGCTTTATACGTCTTCGGACGTGTCTCACCCGTTCCGCCGTATTTCTCATCGTCACTGTTCAGGATCAGTTTGTACTGTTTCTTTCTCGGTACGCCAACTCTGTAATCCTCTCTCTCCATAGGAGTAAAGTTGCATACAAACAACAGATTACGCTTGGAATCTTTGGAGTGTCTCATAAAGCTATAGATACTTCTGTATGCATCATCCGCATTGATCCATTCGAATCCTTCCCAGCTCTGATCCATCTCATACAGAGCCTTATGTCTCTTATACATATGTAACAGGTCTTTCACCCACGTCTGCATCTGTACATGCTCCGGCTCTCCAAGCAGGAACCAGTCAAGTTCTCTTTCCTCACTCCACTCACGAAGCTGTGCGAATTCCTGACCCATGAAAAGCAGTTTCTTTCCTGCGTGTCCCATCATAAATGCATAAGCTGCCTTTAAGTTCGCATATTTATCAAATCCAAGCCCCGGCATCTTATTGATCATCGAGCACTTCAGATGTACCACCTCATCATGCGACAGTACCAGGATATAATTCTCACTGTACGCGTAGCTCATGGCAAATGTCATCAGATGATGATTATCCTTACGGAAATATGGATCCAGCTTCATATATTCTGTAAAGTCATGCATCCATCCCATGTTCCACTTCAAACTGAATCCCAGTCCGTCATCTTCCACATCACCCGTAACCTTCGGCCATGCAGTAGACTCTTCCGCAATCATAAGCGCTCCCGGATTACGTCCAAGCACCACCGAATTCAGATGCTTGAAGAAATCGATTGCCTCCAGGTTCTTATTCTCGCCATATTTATTTGCAACCCATTCACCGTCTTTCCGGCCATAGTCCAGATACAGCATCGATGCAACCGCATCCACACGAAGTCCGTCTACGTGGAACTTCTCAACCCAGAACAATGCATTCGAGATCAGGAAATTCCGCACTTCATTCTTTCCAAAGTCAAATACTTTGGTACCCCAGTCCGGGTGCTCTCCAAGTCTTGGGTCGGCATACTCATAAGTCGGTGTTCCGTCAAAATCAGCCAGTCCATGTGCATCCTTTGGAAAATGTGCCGGTACCCAGTCAAGGATTACTCCAATCTTATTCTTATGCAGGTAATTGATCATCCATGCAAAATCTTCCGGTGTTCCATATCTGGATGTCGGTGCATAATACCCTGTCACCTGATATCCCCAGGATCCGTCAAACGGATGCTCCGCAATTCCCATCAGCTCTACGTGTGTATAACCCATCTTCTTCACATATTTTGTAATGGCTCTGGCAAATTCCCGGTATGTATAGAATCCTTCATCATCTCTTCCCGGATGGCGCATCCATGATCCGATATGTACTTCATACACGGACATCGGCTCATGATGATGATCCCATGTCTTTCTCTTTTCCATCCAGTCCGCATCTGTCCATTTCAGATTCTCGATGTCAGTAATTCTGGATGCCGTGCCCGGTCTTAATTCCGCATAATTCGCATATGGATCTGCTTTAAAGATCTGCTCTCCACTGTAAGTCTCGATACAGTATTTATACATATCCAGCTTCTTTGCTCCCGGAACAAAGCAGGTATGGATTCCAAGTGGTTCTTCCCTTGTCATCGGGTTTGCTTCTGTATCCCAGTCATTAAACTCACCGACTACAGATACTGACTTTGCATGTGGTGCCCACACCGCAAAATATGCACCTTTTCTTCTTCCGTTCTGTACCAGGTGCGCACCAAGCTTTTTATACACTTCGTAATGATTGCCCTGTCCCAGAAGGTATTGATCCAGCTCGCCTATTTCATATGGTTTCTTCTTTTTTTCAGCCATAATTACCCCTCGCATTTCTGTCGCATTTTATAAACTTATTATACTTTAGTAAATAACAAAAAGAAAGGGTTTTGGCATTTTAGTTTGCCAAAACCCTATCAAAATTCGACTTAAAATCTAAAATCTTCTTCTTTCAAAATAATTCTGTCGGAAGAATCTGTTCCCTTACCAAATACACGTCTTGCAAGGTGTTTTACATTCGCTCTCTGGGAATGAGAAATTGCTGCATCCATGATTTCTTTTACTTCTGCAACAGATACTGCATGGTCTTCTCTCTGCATAACATCGATACGGCTGTACAGTGCAAGGATTCCCATCTCATCCAGCTTGTATCCATTTTCCTTCGCATATGTCTGACCGAATGTTACCAGCTCATCATTGATGAATACCGGAAGCTCCAGTCTTGAACTGAATTTCTTCTTGAAGTCCGGATTAGCTGTCATCAGACGCTCCAGTGGTTTTCTCTGATCTTCCAGAACGAAGAGCAGCTCGCCTGTCTTCTTCTCCATCAGGTAGTTCAGTTCTTTTACAGTTCTTGAATTCAGCTTGCCAGCTCCTTCAATGATGATTGCTCCACCACGAAGTTTCTGAATGATATTAGTAAGCTCTTTCTTATTCAGCGACTCGCCTGTAACGATTGCTACTTTTCCTTGTTTCAGATTTCTCTGTTTCTGGATCGCTTTTACGATATCCACTGCAAGAACCGTCTTTCCAGATCCTTTTCTACCAATTACCAGAAGGTTACCGGTCTTTGAAGTTCCCTCTCTCTGGGCTCTTCTGTCATTGTCCAGAACCTCTACGATCTGTTCACTCATTCCTCTTACCGGAACGAAATATGAGAATAACTTCTTCTGCTCTTCTGTAAGTCCGGCTTTCAGACCAATCTCACTTGTAGCACTTAAGTCATATCTTCCTGTTACAACAAATCCTGTATCAAACGGAACTCCCATTCCCTTTGACTTTCTGATTCTTTCCTGAATCTCTTCTTCGGATGGCTCTTCGATTACAAGTTCTTCCTCTTCTTCAGGCTCTTCTTCAATGCTGTCTTCTTCGAAGTCGGCCTCATCAAAATCTGCCTCGTCAAAGTCTTCTTCTTCAAAATCTTCTTCGAAGTCATTCTCATCAGCAGTTACTTCTTCAAAATCACCGGCTTCAAAACCATCTTCGAAATCTGTCTCTGCGTCATCTACATCCTGGAAATCTTCTTCAAAATCAGCTTCGTCTACTTCCGGAGTTTCAACTTCAGTGACATCAGCTTCTACTTCCGGAACTTCAGCTTCTTCAAAGTCAGCTTCCATCTCAGGAGCTTCTTCAGTCTCAAGCTCTATCTCCTCAGCTGTCTCTTCGAAGTCGGCCTCGTCAAAATCTGCTTCTTCGAAGTCTTCTTCATCAAACTCGGCTTCGTCAAAATCTGCCTCGTCAAAATCTGCTTCTTCGAAGTCTTCTTCACCAAACTCAGCTTCTTCGAGTTCACTTTCTTCAAAATCAACTTCTTTTGCTTCCGGGGAATCTGCTTCATCTGTTTCCTGGAAACTTTCTTCCTGGGAGTCTGCTTCCCCGGCTTCCTGGAAATCAGCCTCTTCAAAGTCAGCTTCTTCAAAATCCGCTTCTTCAAAGTCTTCTTCATCAAACTCGGCTTCTTCAAAATCCGCCTCGTCGAAATCATCCTCTCCAGTATCCTCTTTCAGCTCCCCCACTGGAAAATTTCCAGTATTCTGATCCATATCGGCAAGTTCTTCTTCGATTCCATCAATGAAATCTGCTTCCATATCGGTCATCTCTTCAAAATCATCTTCGAAGAAATCTTCTTCCGATTCCTCATTTTCACTTCCCATCTGTTCCATCAGGCGGACAATATCATCCGGGATACGCTGTGTCTTTCCAGTTGCTTCCTGATTCTGTTCTGCTATCTTAGCAACTTCTTCAGCTACCTTCTTTGCTGCTTCTTCTTCGGTCGCTTTTCTTGCTGCCTCTTCTTCGGCTGCCTTCTTTGCTGCTTCCTCAGCTGCCTTTCTTGCCGCCTCTTCTTCAGCTGCTTTCTTTTCTGCTTCCTCAGCTGCTTTTCTTGCTGCCTCTTCTTCGGCTGCCTTCTTTGCTGCTTCCTCAGCTGCTTTTCTTGCCGCCTCTTCTTCGGCTGCCTTTTTCGCTGCTTCCTCGGCCGCTTTTCTTGCTGCCTCTTCCTCAGCGGCTTTCTTCGCTGCCTCTTCAGCTGCTTTTCTTTCTTCTTCCTGTTTGATTCTTGCCTGCTCTCTTTCTTTCTGCAGACGTTCCTCATCTTCCGCTTTCTGCTTTGCAATGGCTTCTTCATTCACCTTCTGCTTTGCTTCCCACTTCATCAGGATATCATCAATCATCATCTGACCTGCTGCAAGGATGTCATCTTCCTTTTTCTTCATGGCCTTTTCTTCTATATTAATGCTCTTTGCAACGGATGCTGCTGCCTTCGCTGCAACAGGTGTTTTCTCTTCTGCTACAGGTGCTGCAACCGGCTTTTCTTCCACAATCTCTGCTTCCTGTACCGGACTGACAGTCTCAGCTTCCACAGCTTCAGTTTCTACAACTTCTGCTTCCGGAGTCTCTTGCGTCTCCACTACTTCCGGCTGAACTTCCTGTACTACTTCTTCCTCTTCTTCAACCTCATTATCATCATCCACCTCTTCCAGTGTTGACTTTGGAGGTTCTGTCACTGCTGCCGGACGTTTCTTAACTGCTCCCGGACGGCTGTCATACTTCTCCTGCTGAAGCGGTGTCAGCGGTTTGTATTTCATTTTCAGTTCCATTGCAAGATATACGTATTTACCCTCACTGAACCAAAGGATCAGATCGTCACATTCTTCCAGACATTCTGCTGTCATTTCAGCTTCGTCATACAGCTTTGCTAACTCATACGCCCATTTTTCAATATATTCTGCTTTCTTAAATTCTTCCAAAGCTGCGATCTGTTCTGAGACCGGTGCTCCCTGCGTTCTCAGAATCTTATATCTTAAAATATACTGGTTCGGATCCTTTGGCGCCATGCTTATGAATTCTTCATAACATGCCGTTGCTTCTTTTACATCATTGATCTTCAATGCCAGTGTTCCCAGACGGTATACGACCTTCCGGCTTGCAGGTGCCCTGTCAAAAGCCTGAAGTAATACTTCTCTTCCCTTCTGGAACTCTCCGTTATATTCATAAATTTCACTTACAGTATTCAGCATAGATGCGTTCTTTACCCTCCGCCAGTCTATACTGTCAGCAATTTCCATTGCATCTTTGTACTGCTTTTTCTCCAGATGTCTCAACATCTGCTCGGTTTTCGCCCTATATTCATATTTATCCAATATCTCTCACCTCAAATATTTATTTGAAAACAGCGTATTGTCCTACAATTTTACTTATATAAGTTTATCATATGACCTACCCAATGTCAAAATATCCGGTTAAATATGTTAAAAAAATATTACAAAAGTTACAGAATTTTACCAAAAAACAGCCATCATAATTTTCTTTAACTATGATGGCTGTTATATATTCAATTTTATCATATTCTTTTTAATTTATAATCGAAGATTTTATCTTTATTTTCCTATTCCCTCGTAGCCTGTTGCTAATTCGATAATATGTGATATAACCTTTCAGTTACTTGATACTTCTATTATTTATAATTACATCACTCAATAATTTTTATCTGTAATTTTTTAATTATATCATATCAATTATTCCGTAATCTGCATTACCTGATAATTGTAATGCTATAATTTTCTATTTAGATAACAATTATAACTTCGTAATTTTGTTATTTAATAGGTTTATCAATTATAACTTTTCAGTTATTAATATTTAATCTTCTTAGACTTAGAATATTATTTAAATTTATTATCTAATGTTTCTTTACACATTTTATAATATCTTTAAATATGTGGTATTCTGTTCAATATGTCTGCAGTTTTATATGTTTATCCGGTTTATATTTCTCCGATTTTTATTTTATACTGAATCTCCTCTACCGGCCTTTTATCTTATATTATAAAGGCTTACTCTATGGGAATTTTTTACTGCCATACCACTAACATACTGATTCGATGATTCAACTGTGTCCATTGGATTAAGCCTCCTTTTCGTAAATTTCCAATTTTCTGTAGAACCTTTTAGTTTGGTTTCTTACAGATTCTTTGACAACTTAATACCTCACCGACATATGAAATATTTAGTTTTTCATCCTCTACAAACGTTTTTCTATTCTCTATCTATATATTATATAAGTTGATATTTATTATTTCATCTCTCTATCAGATTCTAAAACATATCGCCGTGATATCCATTTTATAATCTTTAAACCATCCATTCTCTTTTCACTTCTACGATTTACTTTACAATATCAGGTGTCCGATGCCTTACCAAACATTTGATATCTATATCTCGTATCATTGATTTTTAATGAACTGAGAATTATAATAAAACATTCTTCTTATGGAATATACGATATTGAATTTTCAAGATTCCCTTTCTCGTCAGGAAGTCTTTTTTGTTTATTTTGGATTTCCTTTGGATTGATTACATCATACCATCCGCACCCTTATTTGTCAATACTTTTTAAATATATTTTCTATTATTTTTCATTATTTTTTATTTTCTTTTAAATTGTCTGATTTTAATATATTTATTTTATTGTTTGCACAATACTATACACTTTCTTACACAGCAAAATGTTAAGTGTTCTATCATAACTAAGTGCTAATTGTTAACTTATCTGCATTTCAGGTTGACATTTTTCTTTTTTCATTTTATACTGCCTTTATATGATGCTAGAGTGCGTCTGAAAAATGTTTTCTGCCACACTCCAGGGATTGATACGAAGTTACGCTGCATATACAGATACGAATATCACAAACAGCATTTAACCTTTTAATCCCGACATCTTTACACCCCGGGTTCAATACAGCCCGCAATATGTACTATACAAAGAAAGGAGTTCTGCCAACAATATCTTTTCAGATACACTCCGGCGGCAGACACATAAACTTATGAAAGACATAGCTAACAGCACAACAACAAACAAATTCTCCACTCGCAGACTAGTGCTCATCGCACTGATAACAGCAATCACCTGTATCTTCGCACCACTTGCCATCCCGATTCCGATCAGTCCGGTACCGATCAGTCTTACTAACCTCGTGATCATGATCAGTATCTACGTACTTGGCTTTAAAGATGCGACCATCAGCTACGTTGTATATCTCCTTCTCGGACTTGTAGGTCTTCCGGTCTTCTCTGGATTTACCGGCGGAATTGGAAAAATCGCAGGCCCTACCGGTGGATATCTGGTCGGATTCATCTTCCTGACTCTGATCGCAGGACTGTTTGTTGAAAAATTCCCACATAACAGAGTTCTTGCCGTTGTCGGTATGGTCATCGGAATGGCGATTACATACATCTTTGGTACAGAATGGCTTGCCATCCAGCTTAAGATGACATTTGTTGCCGCACTTTCTGTTGGAGTTATTCCTTACCTGGCCGGTGATGCAGTAAAAATCATCATTGCAATTATCGTCGGACCTGCACTTCGCAGCCGCTTAAGCAAGATGCAGTAAGCAATGGAGGAATCCGGGTGCCATCCAACGCACCCGGATTCCTCCATTGCTGCACATTTTCTCAAACCTCGGATATCATAAAATAATATCCCCTGTTTTTTCCCCGCTGTTCATATCATAAGCCTCTATAATATTTCCACTGATCACATACAACGTATCCTGTATATAGATTCCACGGATTCCCTGTGAGGTATTTCCATTTACCTCTTCTTTTAAAATAGTCTCGAACTTTTTATCATTTTCATTATAAGTCAGAAGACAATATGTCTCTCCATTCTGACTGTAACCGGAAAATCCGATGCGGTTCTTCCCGGCATCTGCCAGTACAGATTTGTAATCGTATCCTACATTCGTTCCATACAGATCATCAAGTACAAGTGTCGCTTCTTCCTTCACATCTGCCCGGTCGGAAATGTCGAACATCGTAACTTTTACACCTTCTGACATACCGGATTCTTCATCCGTTGACATTCCGATTCCAAGAAGCTGGTTCTCTCCATAGAAATGCAGATATTCGGAGAATCCCGGTATCTTTAATTTACCAAGAATTTTCGGCTTCTCTGGATTGGATAAATCCACGCTGAACAACGGATCAACCTGCTCATAGGTCACAAAATATCCTGCCTCCCCTAAAAATCTTGCAGAATAGATTGACTCCCCTTTTGCCAGATTCTCAATGGAACTGATTTTATCCAGCTTCTTATCTAAGATTGTCACCATATTTTCATCATCATTGGTTGTAAAGAGTCTTAAGTTGCCTTTGTATTCATCCAGTGAAAATGTATCGTTCAGATAGCCTTTTACCTTTCCCTGGGCAACTGCTTTTAATTTTCCCTTCTTATATGAAATCTTACGAAGCGTTGTCACAGTCTGATTGTTCTGCTGCCATTCAGATTCATAATAATAAATGTTCCTGTTGCTTACATACATCTGACCGCCTTGCGAAAGGACCGCCTTATTATCAGCCGTTTCATCTGGCTTTGTAATGTCTATGGAGCTTATGACTTCATACATCGTTCCGCAGTTTACCGGTGGCAGGCAGATGCTGCTCTGGCTCATCTCTTTTTCATTGATGAGCGGTACATATGTGACTGGCTTACCTTTTACTATATTTCCGTTCGTATAGTATTCACTGAACAGATAGAGATAGCCATCTGCCATACGGGAGGAATTGTATGTACCGCTCTGGGTTACTTCGCCTTCTTTTACCGGTTTCTTAATATCCCGGATATCATAAGTAACGGCTGCTGTCTTGGACTGATTCCAGGTATCCGTGTTTGTCTTCTTATTCTCTTTGTCGCTGCATTCTTTCTGGCAGACGATAACTAATTTTTTCTGATCAGCATTTACATAAAATTCCTGGATTGTGTATTCTTCACCTAATGTAATCTCGCTGTATTTTTTTAGCTGTCCTGCATCTGTTTTTGCACCATCTGCAGCATTGGCATTTTCTGTCTGTTTTGCATTCTCCGGCGTATTTGTCTGAGTCTGTCCTACGTCAACTACATCGATTGTCCTGCCGTTATCTTCTCTTACATACAGATATGTTCCATCCGTTTTTGCGATGTCACCTTCGTCCACTCCTGCCTGGCGGACATTGGTCTGTGAGTAACTGCCATCCGCTACAGCTGTTGTGGCACCTGTATCTGCCATGGAAGCAGTCTCCGTGCCTGAAGAAGTGGTTGCTTTTGCCGTTGATGCAGATTCCTGTACAGCGGCTATTTCATTACTGCCTCTTGCATACATCGCTATGCCGGAGTTTTCTTCCGCACGTTTGATATATTTATAGATCTCATCGTAGCTTTTGGCTGTCTTGATCTTCTTGCTGTTACTGATCTTCGTTTCTTTATTCTGACCGCCATTAGAAGCTCCGCTGTCCGCCTGCGTCCCCGCTGCCGCCACCTTAGAAGAATCCGTCTGACCGGCATTTCCTTTTCCATATTGCCACATGCCAATTCCTGCTGCCACGACAACACAGGCAGCTGCCACAAGACCAATCTGGTATGGACTGAATCTTTTCTTTTGCTTCTTTCCTTCTAACAGCTTTTCTATGTTTTCTGGATGCAGACTGTCAGGGATATTCACTTTTTCTGATATTTTTGAAATCTGATCTATGATATCCTGTTCATCATAGTCGTCTTTTTTCATAAATTCATTTTCTGTTTTTATCGCCTTTTTCTCTTCTTTCTCATTTTCCCCTTCTTTTTTCGCTTTGTTTTCTGATGAGCCCGTTGCCGTTTCTCTTATTTCATTTTTCTGATTATTTTCAGCTTCTGTCTTCTCGATTTTTCCGTATTCTTCATCCCACTTCATATATTCCTCACTCCCTTCTGCTGCGTTCTATCCTCTCTATATCCACCAAGCACACACTCCATCTTCCGAAGTGCCCGGCTTCGTTTTGACCGGACTGTATTCGGATTCAGTTGCATCATCTCACCGATCTCCTGACTGCCATATCCTCCAAATACCGACAGACCAACCAATATCTGTTCTTCTTCCGACAACACAAAGAATGCTTTCCTTACATCCAGCACAAGATCATAATCTGGTGCTATAGACTGCTCCGGAAGTGTTTCCTCTGTTCCCGGTGCTTCTTTTGATGCTTTCTTTAATCTCTTCTTACATTTATTCGTAAGGATTGTGAATATCCAGCTTCTGAATGCTTCTTCTTTTTTTAATTTATGTATATTCTCATAGGCTGTAACAACCGCCTCACTGACCGTATCCTCCGCTTCATGTGGGTTCTTCATCAGACACAGCGCATAACGGTACAGATCCCGATAAACCATTTCGTACATCTCTGAGAATTTCTTTACACTGCATTTCATATCATGCCCTCCCTCAGATATGAGCTTTTTCCGACTTGATGCTGCGGATTGCCCGGCAGGTGTGCTGCGCTCACAATCCAGTATCTATAAATAAGAGTCTTTTGTTACTCATATTGTTGCATGTATCTTATCATATTTTTATAATATCTGGGGCAAAAGCTATTAATATCAAAAACTCTTCGAAATCCCGACACATATTTTCATATGTCAAAATTCAAAGAGTTTTTAATGTTTGTTTTTTATATCTATCGATTCATCTTCGTCAACTTTTTCTTTCTATCCAAAATCTGTCGAAAGTTTTTCTATCTTGCATTCATGTTTCTTAGAATCCTTCCAGTATCCAATTCCAACCGCCAGAATATCGCCTGTATATACTTTTTCTTCTCCCAGTTTTCCTTGAAATCGCAATGCATATCCCTTTTCTTTAATCTGACGCAATGCGGATTCCGCAGTGTCATCAACCTTTAATTCCAATATCAGGCACGTTGCATTTCTATTATATGGATAGCATATGAAATCAACGAATCCTTTCCCAGCCTTATCTTCTCTCTCTACCTGGTACCAGTCCCTGGCTGCAAGAAATACCAGATTCACGATTGCTGCTAACTCCGTTTCATGATTATAAGATAATATCGGAATCTCTGTATTATGAACATACTCCAAAATGTCTGACATCGTCTTTGTATCTCCATGTAAAGTAGCATTCAACATTTTTCTTGATTCCTTTGCCAGGCGGTACACATATCCCATTCCCGGCTCTTTTGCCAGCATGATATTATATTTATCTAACAATTCTTTATTGGGGATGCATACTTCTCCCTCATAATAACTCAGCAGTCCATACACAACCATAGCGGAAAATATCTCATCTTTATTCGTCAGATTCATAGATGTCGCAGAATATTCCTGCACATTTGCCGGAACTGACTCTCCCGCTGCCATTAAAGCCAGATCATCCCGCACTCCGTCTATATCATGTTTTACATAATAATAGATCTCATCATACGGTCCTGAATTCGTCCAATAATTTCCAAGATTATTATTCGATAATGCCAGCACTACCGAACGTGGATTGTAGATACGTTCGCCGGATTTTGTGTAATATCCGTCATACCATCGTCTCAGATCATCTCTGGTAATTTTCGGATTCACAGTACTCGTAAGATACTTCGCATACACCCTGTCAACTTCATCTTCTACAAATCCAAACTCTTCGCTAAATGTCTCTTCTGTAACCAATGTATATTCCCTGAACATATTTAGTTCCGAGCCTTCCGAATATTTTGAAATCGGCAAAATTCCAGTCATATACGACAAAATCACATACGGCTGATCCTTTAGCAGATTACTTAAGAACCAGATATGCTTTTTCTGATCATCTTCAGACATGAAACTCTTATGGAATATACTGTCCCATTCGTCCATAATAAATACGAAACGCTCTCCTGTCTTTTGGAATACACGTAACAACATTCCCTGTATAGATTCATTTTCCCTGAACTGGATCTGTGGGTAATATTCCTGCATATCCTCTTCGAACAATTCCCGGATCGATTCTATATATTCTTCATAGTTTTTGCAAAACACATCCATCTTACTAAAATCAATGAAAATAACATTATACCGGTTCAGGTGCTCCAGATATTCTTCCGTTCCGGCAATCTTCAGACCATCAAACAGTTCTTTCGCATCCGATCTTTTACCCAGAAATGCGCCCAACATATTTGCCATAACGGTTTTTCCAAATCTTCGCGGTCTGGTTATACACACATGCGTATTCTTCGTATGGATAAATCCAAATATCTTTTCTAACATCAAAGTCTTATCAACAAAATACCTCGACTTTGTCTCTCCTTCATACAAAACATATGGTGCTCTGCTGTTAAGATAAAATCCCATCTTCGCTTCTCCCTCTGGCAATACGGCTTTTTCCCATCTCTTTCTTTTGTTTTCTTTCATCCAATATCCTCCAATTCTATTTTCGGAGGATCTATACTCTTCAGAAACCCTCCGCCTGTTTTGATGTGTCGTGGATCTTAAGCATTGAAAATTTCTGATATGTATTTACCTTGAATATAGAAACAGTTTTTTCTGTTTTAGAAATCTCGAAATATAATGCTTGGATATATTCTAGCATAAAGCGCAGAAATTGTATATAGTAAATTTAATTTTATTATATGCAGATATCAAAGTGTGTCTGACAGGTTCTCTTATACATTTAACTATATCTACAGAACTTACATCAACAGTTTCTTCCAAATGTATGGTGATAACAAAAAACACTCCTTCAGGCCAGTCAGCCATCCCGGAGTGTTTTCTCTATTTATGATTTATTTACTTCTATAAATCTTAATATCTCTATATGATTTTCCCTGATTTAACTCACCAGGGCAGCCACCCGGGACACTAAAAAATCCATCTTTTCACGTCCCCCATGGCACGCAGCCACTATCCTCTATAGTAGTTGATCAGGCATCCCTTCAGGATAATCTCTCTTTCTGCATCGGTCATATCGCCAAGCTTCAGAGTGATCTCTTTCAAAGTATCTCCAACTACATAAGCCTTGATCTCAGCGTTCTTATCTTCTACCGCTTTTCTGATCTCCGGTACGAAGATGTAGTCGCCGTTCTTGAAGCTTAAGTTCTCATGATCTTCCTCTGTGATAAATGGAAGCATACCCCAGTTGATCAGGTTCGAACGATATCTCTTGGTTGCATATTCGTTCGCAATATTTGCCCAGCCGCCGAGTACCTTCTGACAGGATGCTGCCTGCTCTCTTGCAGAACCATCTCCCGGTTTTACTGCAAAGATCGTACTTCCGATTCCGAGATTACCTTTTCCTGTCTCCGGATATGTCTCGTGGATCTTATCCATAACAGGTTTCAGTTCGTCTAATACTTCTAACGGACACTGTCCTGCTTCAATTGCTTTCTCAGCTTTCTGTACTTCTTTTGCACGGCCTACATATGCAGGATCTTTTCTTGATAAAGCAAATTCTGCAAGTCCCAGAGGATTTGATCTGTAAGAAGATGTCTCTCCGGATGGGATCAGCTCATCTGTTGTTGTTACCGGATCGTGGATCTCAGATACCACTTTCAGGAGTAAGTTCTCCGGAAGTGCTGCCATTGCAGGCCAGTCTTTGATGTTTGGTCCGAATTTGATCTCTACAGATGGGTCAGCTACGCCGTGGCTGTCAAATACACGGTTTGCGTAAATGTTCTTGTCAAAGTGATAAGTCTGTCCTTTATATTCCACATCCATATCAGTTGCAGGTGTAAGGAATCCCTTATTGGCTGCTGTTGCTGCGATGGAACGTGCATCCATAAGTGCAACAGATGCGATCTGTCCACTCTGAAGCTTGGAACCTTCACGGTTCGGGAAGTTTCTGGTTGAGTGGCGGATAGAGAATGCGTTGTTCGCAGGTGTATCTCCGGCACCAAAGCATGGTCCGCAGAATGCTGTCTTAACGATCGTTCCTGCTTCCATAAGGTCAGCAACCGCACCGTTCTTAACAAGTTCCATATAGATCGGTGTACTTGCAGGATATACGCTGAATGTAAATTCATCGGAACCGATATAGTGTCCTTTGATGATGTCTGCTGCAGCACAGATATTTTCAAATCCACCACCGGCACATCCTGCGATGATTCCCTGATCTACGTATAACTGTCCGTTCACGATCTTATCCTGTAATGAGTAGTTCACTGCTCCATCAAGGCTTACGAGCGCTTTCTGCTCTACATCGTGAAGGATGTCTTTTAAATTCGTTCTTACTTCATCGATCGTGTATACATTAGACGGATGGAACGGCATTGCGATCATTGGCTTGATCTCGCTTAAGTTCACATATACCATACCGTCATAGTAAGCAACATCTCCAGGATTCAGCTCTTTATAATCTTCGCTTCTTCCGTGGATGTCGTAGAATTCTTTGATCTTATCATCTGTCTTCCAGATGGAAGAAAGACAGGTTGTCTCTGTTGTCATAACATCGATACCGATACGGAAGTCTGCGCTTAACTTGCTGACACCAGGTCCCACGAATTCCATAACCTTATTGTTGACATAGCCATTGCCAAATGTAGCTCCAATGATCGCAAGTGCTACGTCCTGTGGTCCGACACCTTTCATTGGCTCGCCATCTAAGTAGATTCCGACTACGCCCGGCATCTTGATATCGTAAGTCTTATTTAAAAGCTGTTTTACAAGCTCCGGTCCACCTTCTCCCATAGCCATGGTTCCAAGTGCTCCGTAACGTGTATGGCTGTCTGATCCTAAGATCATCTTGCCGCCGCCTGCTAACATCTCACGGGCGAACTGATGGATAACTGCCTGATGAGGCGGTACATAGACTCCACCGTATTTTTTTGCACAGGTAAGACCAAACATGTGGTCATCTTCGTTGATGGTTCCTCCAACCGCACAAAGTGAGTTATGACAGTTTGTCAGTACGTATGGAATCGGGAATTTTTCAAGGCCTGAAGCTCTGGCCGTCTGAATGATTCCGACAAATGTAATATCATGGGATGTCAGCTTATCAAACTTGATCTGCAGACGTTCCATATTTCCAGATGTATTGTGTGCTGCAAGAATGTTATAAGCCATCGTATTCTTTGCAGCTTCCTGTGGAGTTACTTCTTTTCCTGTCTTTGCAGCAACTGCTTCTTTTTCTTCTACAATTTCTGTTCCATTCAGTAAATAGACTCCCTTGTCATATAATTTCAGCATGTTCTGATCCTCCTACTATCGTGTTATAAATTGTTTGAACAGGATTATACCTTCATGTATTTCATATGATCTGCCACCATCATGGCAATCTTAAATGTCAGTGCATCTTCGAATACACGGACATCCAGTCCCGTCTTCTTCTGAATCTTCTCTAAGCGGTACACCAGTGTATTACGGTGTACATACAGACGTCTCGCCGTCTCCGAGATATTCAGATTGTTATCAAAGAATGTATACACGGTTGTCAGTTCTTCTTCTTCAAATACATCAACCGCCCCGTCTTTAAAGACTTCATGTAAGAACATCTCACACAGAGATACCGGAAGCTGATGGATCAGCCGTCCGATTCCAAGTTCATTATATGCCAGGATCTTACGCTCTGTATAGAACACCCTTCCTACTTCCAGAGCCATGTCCGCTTCTTTGTAAGATTTGGACACATCCTTTAATTCTTCCACGATCGTTCCGTATGCTGCTCTTACACTGACCATTGCTTCCATATTCAGCGTGGTAACCAATTCCTTTGCAATCTGTTCTACCTGCGGATAGTCGTCGGTCGACTGTAGGGATTTCACCAGGATGATATGTTTTTCATCTATTGCAGTTACGAAATCTTTCGTGCCCGTTGCATATAGTCCTTTCAAAGTCTCCTGAACGAGGATATCTCCTTCATTCTTTGGTTCAATTACGAATACAACTCTTCTTAGCTCCGCCGGGATCTTCATCTTCTTCGCCTGGTTATAAATATCTACTAACAGCAGATTGTCTAACAGAAGATTCTGAACGAAGCGGTTCTTATCCATCCGTTCTTTGTAGGCATAGAGCAGGTTACGGATCTGGCTTGCTCCCATACGGCCCGCCATCTGCATCCCTTCGGTATCGCCTTTTAACATTAATATATAGACCTGGTCTCCGTCTTCATAGACACGGAACATTCCGATCCCATCTTCGATCATCTCTTCCGGCTCTGAAGTGTCTTCGCGGAAATCCTGAATCTGACTTTCGTATTCTGTCAGATTCTCACTGGTTCTTACCATGCAGAGTCCCTGCATATCCCATATCGCACAGTCGAATCCTGTAATCTCAGCAATATCCTGTACTGTCTTATGTAATATCTGATTCGATAACACTGGGTATCCTCCATTTCGGTTTTGTCTCTTTGCATACTTGTATACAATTTAGTACGCTAATGAGTTGCATTACGAATTCATTATAGCAGATAATTCCGCTACAGCAAGTATATTTTTCAAAAATATATGTAATTCCATGCAACTTTCCTTTTTTTATAGTTCCATTTTTTTATATTTTTAAAATTCTGTCAACAAAAAGGGGGCTAAAAAATCATTCCTACAATCTACATTTCCCACAAATCATGACATATATCTTGTAGAAAGCATTTTCAAGACTCACTCTGACATGAAAAAGGACCTGACGAAATTTTTACCGCCCGGTCCTCTTCCTTTATATCTTTTCCGCAAGCTCCTGCGGATTGCATACTGGTTATTTTAAAACACTCTATACTAGTTTGTGATTGTAACCTGTGTCTCTTTGTCAAATACGTGGATCTTCTCAGCATCCAGAGCAAATTTAACAGTGTCACCTGTTCTAGCTGTTGTTCTAGGATCAACTCTTGCTGTCATGCTTGATCCTTCATAATCGAAGTATAAGAATACTTCTGCACCGAGCATCTCGTATACACGGATCTTAGCTTCGATAACTGTGTTTGGAGAAGCTTCGATGAACATCTGCTCATCATGTACATCTTCTGGACGGATTCCAAGAACAACTGTCTTTCCAGCGTATCCGCCGTCGATCAGCTTCTTAGCTTTTGATGGTGGAAGCTCGATCTCTGAAGGTCCGGCTACCAGATATACGTTGTCTCCAACTACTTTACATGTAGCATCTACAAAGTTCATCTGTGGTGATCCGATGAATCCAGCTACGAACTGGTTGCATGGATAATCATACAGTGTCTGTGGTGTATCTACCTGCTGAACAACACCTGCGTTCATAACTACGATTCTGGTTCCCAATGTCATAGCTTCTGTCTGGTCATGTGTTACGTAGATGATAGTTGTACCTAATCTCTGGTGTAATTTAGAGATCTCGATACGCATCTGTCCACGGAGTTTTGCATCCAGGTTTGAAAGAGGCTCATCCATAAGGAATACCTTAGGATTACGAACGATCGCACGTCCCATAGCAACACGCTGTCTCTGTCCACCTGAAAGAGCCTTTGGTTTACGGTCAAGCAAAGCTTCCAGGTCAAGGATCTTAGCTGCTTCACGAACCATCTTGTCGATCTGGTCTTTTGGTACTTTTCTTAATTTCAGACCAAATGCCATGTTATCGTATACTGTCATATGTGGATACAGAGCGTAGTTCTGGAATACCATTGCGATATCTCTGTCTTTTGGTTCTACGTCATTTACAACTTTATCTCCGATCTTCAGTTCTCCGGAAGTGATGTCTTCCAGACCTGCAACCATACGAAGTGTTGTAGATTTTCCACATCCAGATGGTCCTACGAAGATAATGAATTCTTTGTCTTCGATTTCAAGGTTGAAGTCTTTAACTGCTTCGAATCCGTTTGGATATGTTTTGTTAATGTGCTTTAATGATAAACTTGCCATTGGTTTAATCCTCCTGATTTATATACATTTGATTTTTATTTTGTCTGTTTTATTCCTGTGTCGTTCTGTTAAAAAGTATATAAAAAAAGTTCAACCTGGGTAATGCCCAAGTTGAACAATCTTTTTGGCTTTTTCTATACAAGTTGACCAATGTGACCGATGGGGACGGAGTTTTTTTTAAAGGGGACGGGGGTAAATGCAATTAGGGACGGGGTTTTTTTTAAAATCCCCCGTCCCCTTTTGACCAATGCCTACAAAAGCGCCTGATAAATCTCTCTTTTCCCGACTCCTCTGTCTTTTGCCACCTGTTTCATTGCAGTCTTCTTATCGATGCCCTGGTTCAGATAATAATCCATATGCTCCTCGATACTCATCTCTTCCCATCTGGCCTTCTCTTCATTACGGATCTCTTCGCGGCTCTTACCCTCAATCACCATGACGCATTCTCCCTTTGGTTCCTGCACGTCATAGTAAGCAAGCGCATCCTCTATCGTCGTGGCAAATACCGTCTCATGCTTCTTCGTAAGCTCACGGCAGATGCTGATCCGTCTGTTGCCAAGTGTCTCCTGAAGCGTCTTAAGCGTACGCACCAGTCTGTGCGGTGCTTCATAGATTACCATCGTTCTGGTCTCATCTTTTAACTCTTCAAGAATCGCCTGTCTCTCCTTTTTGTCCGATGGGAGAAATGCTTCAAAAGCGAATCTTCTCGTTCCAAGCCCGGATATCGTAAGTGCCGTTACACATGCACAGGCTCCCGGAACCGCAGTTACCGTAATTCCGGCTTCCTGACACATTTTCACCAGCTCTTCTCCCGGATCAGAGATTCCCGGCATCCCGGCATCTGTAATGACCGCGATATCTTCGCCGCCCTGCAGACGTTCTACCAGCTTCTGTCCTTTTTCTATCTTATTGTATTCATGATAGCTGGTCATCGGTGTCTTAATTTCAAAATGATTCAGAAGCTTGATACTGTTTCTGGTATCTTCTGCTGCGATCAGATCTACTTCTTTTAAAATCCGCACTGCCCGGAAGGTCATGTCTTCCAGATTTCCTATCGGTGTTGCACATAAGTACAATGTTCCTGCCATCTTATTTCCTCCATATATCCATTCTCCGCTACACAAACATTTAGTATTCATGCTTTCCCTGTCTGTCATCTGTTGCTTACTTTTTCTCCCCGTCATGCATCCCGTACAGCGCTAGCAGCTCTTCCGTATAGCTTCCATCCTTATTATACACAATCAGCGGCGGCTCCACCTGCATCCTTGGATTGCCGCCCTTCATTCCTTCGATCAGCACCATGTTCGGTTCTTTGTCGATATGCGGATAGACCAGCCGCATTCTCTTCGGCTCGATCCCGTATGCACACATCTTCGTCATGATCTCCGGCAGACGGAACGGACGGTGTACCATATAGAACCGTCCCTTTACCTTCAATATCTTCGCACTCTCCCGCAGGATATCATCCAGCGTACACAGTGCTTCATGTCTTGCAATATACAGCGCTTCGTTCTGGTTCTTAAGCCCGTGATCTCCGATCATATACGGTGGATTAGTGGTTATAACTCCAAAAGAGGCGGCTCCGAATATAGAAGCTGCCTCCTTGATATCTCCCGTTACGATGTCAATCCGCTCATCCAGTCCGTTATGCCGGACGCTGCGCCTTGCCATGTCTGCACTTTCCTCCTGTATCTCAAGCCCTGTATAATGAAGGCCCGGATACTTTGCCTCAAGAAGGATTGGCAGGATTCCGGTGCCGGTTCCAAGATCCAGTGCTTTTTCGTGTTTCTTAACATTTGCAAATGCGGACAATAACACTGCATCCATTCCAAAGCAGAACCGCCCCGGACTCTGGATGATCTCATATCCTTTGATCTGCAGATCATCCAGTCGTTCATTCGGAAGTAAATTAGTCATCATTTAATTTCGATGCTCCGTTCTTTTCTTCTAGCGCCTTCAGTTCCCTCATCTCTTCTTTTGAGATCTTCATGTCTTTCTTCCTGCGTCTTGGCTTGAACTTCAGTTCTGCCGCCGGGTACTCACGGATCTCTTTTTCATCATTGTCCAGAGTTACCACAACTTTGACCAGCTGACGCAGCACATTGACAGACTGTACGTCACCTCTTAATCCTTCCGGTGTCGTTACATGATCACCAGTTCCCGGAAGATGACTGTTCAGTTCTTCGTATGTCTCTTCTTCATTCGTAAGACAGCACATCAGTCTTCCGCAGACACCTGAGATCTTAGTCGGATTCAGTGACAGGTTCTGCTCCTTTGCCATCTTAATGGACACCGGTGCGAACTCTGACAGATATGTGTGACAGCACAGTGGTCTTCCACAGATACCGATACCGCCGCGGATCTTCGTCTCGTCACGGACACCGATCTGTCTAAGCTCAATTCTGGTACGGAACACACTCGCCAGATCCTTTACCAGCTCACGGAAATCAATTCGTCCATCCGCCGTAAAATAGAACAGCACTTTATTATTGTCAAATGTATACTCCGCATCAATCAGCTTCATCTCAAGTCCATGCTTATGGATCTTATCAAGGCAGATCTTGAATGCTTCCTTTTCTTTTTCTTTATTCTTTTCTTCTTTTTTCTTATCGTCCTCTGTTGCAAGACGGATTACGGATTTTAAAGGCTGTGTGATCTTGTCATCTTCAACCTCCTTTGGTCCTGTCACGACAGAACCAAACTCCACACCTCTTGCAGTCTCAACGATTACTTTATCACCCGTCTTAATATCCAGCTTTCCCGGTGAGAAAAAATAAATCTTTCCCGCGGTTCTGAATCTAACGCCTATTACCTTCGTCATATGATTAGTTCTCCTTTATGGTCAGGAACAAAAGCTCCATAACCAGATCGAAGTTAACATTCGCTTTCAGTCTGGCTTTCGCTTTCTCAAGGCTCTCAAGGATCAGCTCGATACCTTCATAAGAGCTCTTTCTTGCCTGTTCTTTAATATACTGTAACTGGTCTTTGAATACGACCTTGTCAATCTCTTTTGTTGCTTTGTATAACAACACATCACGATACCAGATCATAATGATATCCAGATAATCTGTAATTTCTAACTTATATACGGAAATGTTCTTTATCGCTGCAACAATCTCACTTAACTCCATCTCATGGATGTGCTTCAGAAGCTGTACCGCCTCTTCACGGATCTCATTAAAATGCTCTGAATTCGCCAGCATGATCGCACGTCCCATATTGCCCTGTGCAAATGCTGTACACATATCTGCCTTATAATCCGGAATCTCCAGATTCTCCATCAGATATTTTTTGATCAGTGTGTCTTTGATGTTACGTAGTTTTAACATGACACATCTTGAATTAATTGTTGGCAGTAATGTCTCCGCATTCTCTGTCAACAGTAAGAATACTGCATATGACGGTGGTTCCTCGATCGTCTTAAGAATTGCGTTCTGCGCCTGCGGTGTCATCAGGTCTGCCTGTGGAATGATATATACTTTATATGGTCCCTGGTAAGGTTTGATATCTACGGTATTATTAACCTGTGTACGGATATCTTCTACACTGATGCTGTTCGGCTTCTCATGAGTAACACGGATGATGTCCGGGTGGTTCCCACTCTCTGCCTGCTTGCAGGAATGGCACTTTCCACATGGCTCATTCTCACCGCTCTCACACAGAAGCGTCATGGCGAATAAGTTCGCCAGCATTCTCTTGCCAGAACCTCTCTCTCCATTCAGAATGTATGCATGAGACACTCTGTTATTTTCCACTGCGTTGCTGATATATTTTAATATGTCTTTGTGGCCAACCACATCTTTAAAGCTTCCCATCTTGTATTACCTCTATTATTTCTTCCTTACATCGTACTTTGTCGTCATTGTGGTACCTTCTTGTGATCCCGGCTTCCAAAAGATTCTCCTCTGAGAAATCCTTCTGATCCGCCAGAAATCTTCTACAGACCTCTTCGTATCCCGGATGCTCCTGCTGCTGCTCTCTTGCGATCGCCCGCTTCAGGCGTTCCCCATCTTCCACTTCGATGTACAGCGGAATCAGGTTCTCCTCTCCGTAATATTTCCTGGTCTTTTTATAAGACTCCAATGTTCCGATCATCAGATAGTCGTCTTTTGCCAGATTTATCTGACCATCATCTATTGTAGCATATTTCCAGTCACCGTACACGGTCTGATATGTACGAAGTTCAATCATTTTTCCAGATTTGTCGTATTTCTCAAGGACATCATCCGTTACAAAATAATATTCCACTCCGTTTTTCTCCCCCTCGCGCATGGGCCGGGTCGTGTACAATGTCAGCGTCTTCAGATTCGGAAGGTCTTTCCTTATCTCTTTATATATTGTATCTTTTCCAGATGAGCTTTTCCCCATCATGTAATATATCTTACCCATCGATCCACACCTCTATGCCATCTTCCGACTGAAGCCCCTCAATCGAAAAATCATGTTCCTGATACCATTGAAGAATCTCAACCGCTTCTTCCGAGATCCGCTCCCCCGGAACGATCAGCGGACTTCCCGGCGGATACAGATACGCATATTCCAGGGAAATGTGTCCTATGGATTTTCTGAAACTGACCTTAGCTTTATGTCCTTTCGCAAGTGACATCTCTTCACTGTTATCTTCAAATTCATATTCATCTCTTATATTAACAGCTTCTGCAATTGTCCAGACTTTTTTAAGCGCGGGCTGCTTTCCTACGAAGTCCGGCATGGAAGCGTTGTTCTTATTGCTTTCTCTGTCACTCTCTGAGATAAATGTATCAATCTCAAACAACGCCTCTTTTAATCTCTTCAGTCCTTCTTCGGTATCCCCCACCGTCGTCATCGCAAGCACATAAGTCCCTGCCAGCATCTCCATCTGCAAGTGATATTTTTTTAGAAGAATCTCATACAATTCATGGCTGGATAACGGTGCGTCCTTTACTGAGATTACAAACTTGGAACGGTCATAGTGATCTATGTTATCCGTCTGTATAATCTTTAAATGTTGTAGCTGCTTTAGATCATTTCTTAATGCGTCAATACGATTAACATATGTTTCAAACAGGAGAGTATCTGCCAATTCATTTCCAGAATTGCCATCTTCCATTCCTGATGTCTGTCTTTCGAATTCTCTATCGTTACATTTTTCTTCGATTCCTGACGTCTTCTGTTTTTCCAGTATCTTTTCTTCGATTCCTGCCGTCTCCTGTTTTTCCAGTGTCTTTTCCACTGCATGGATACACGCATCAATACTAGCCATCAATATATACGACGGACTGCTCGTCTGCAGCATATCCAGATACCGCTTCACCTTACGCCTGTTCACCAGATTTCCATTCACATGAAGCAGTGCGGTCTGCGTCAGTGCCGGCAGCGTCTTATGAAGACTGTTGATCACAAGATCCGCCCCGTACTGATTCGCACTCTTTGGAAAATACGGATGGAATCCAAAATGTGCCCCGTGCGCCTCATCCACGATCAGCGGGCACCCCGCTTCATGACAAACCGCAGCAATCGTCTCTATATCCGACACCACGCCATCATACGTCGGCGACACGATCATCACCGCACGGATCTTCGGATTCGCTCTCAGCGCCTCTTTAACATCCTCCACATCAATCTCCGTACTAAGCCCAAGCTCTGTATCGAACTTCGGGAAGAGATAGACCGGATCCAGCTCATTCAGATAGATCGCATGATACACCGACTTATGACAGTTCCTTGCAACCAGTATGGAATCTCCCTTTCTCGTCGTTCCCATGATCGCGCTTAAGATCCCCACAGTACTTCCATTTACAAGAAAATGCGTCTCATCCGCATGATAGACCCTGGCCGCCCTCTCCTGCGCATCCTTCAAAATTCCTTCCGCATGGTGCAGATCATCAAATCCATCGATCTCTGTAATGTCGATCCGGTACGGCGAAGTTCCCTGCATCAGATCCAGATTTCTCTTATGTCCGGGCATGTGAAATGCGTAATAATCAGACTCGCTGTAATTCTTTAGTTTTGCAAATAAACTCGTGTTTTTTCTCTTCGTTTCTTTCAATCTAAAGCTACTCTCATTTCTAAAAAATATTATGTTCTATTCTAACAAATATAGTTTCTATTATCAAGTCTGAACAGGAATCGTGGGGTGTATATTTGAGTATACCAAAGTACTACTGTCTATAGCTTTTCTTACATATCTGGGATACAGAAAAACTGCTGCTTTTAACTCCTATCTGAGTATCCTCTAAACTGCCACTGGCAGCTTCTTCCGAACGCACGGCAAACAAAAAAGCTGTACGCATCTTATGTGCATTACAGCTTTTTTGGATACTATGATTTTTGGAATTGCTATTTCTACGCAATTTTCAAAATCATCATTATTTATGCCATAAACTCCTGCAATATCTGCCGGATCATCTCTTCTTTTGGTAATTCTTTTTCGATACTTGGCGGGATCTCCGAGGACTGGTTATCACTGTTGACAGTTGATTGTCCTGTATTTTCACCAGAATCTCCAAATGCTTCCGCCACAGTGTATCCTGCATGATTCTTCCCAGTTTTTCCAGTGTCTGTAGTCTTCTCATATTCTGCATATTTTTTTTCTCTTTCTGCAACCTCTTCCGCGTTATATTCTGCATCCCTTCTTCTACTTTCTGCCGCCTCATATTCCTCCTCATACTGCCTCCCACTTTTGGTTGCTTCGGCAAGTTTTGCTGTCGCTCTTTCAAGATTTCTGGCGGTTTCCCTGGTTGGTTCATTCTTTCTTTTTCCGCGTCTTGATCTGCTTCCCCGTTTCTCCGTAGATGCCGGTGTCATTGCTTCGATTGCAGTTACATTTCCGGTTACAGGCTTTTCCGACACTGGTTGTTTTTCTGTGTTTTCTATATTTTCAATATCCTCATATGCTTCTTCCATTTCTGAATCGCTTTCCTGATTTCTCATCCGGTTTTCGCTCACATTTGCTCCCATTCTCTGACGTCCGGTGCGCTCTTTTCCGTTATTCTTTTCATACTTGTGAAGGCATACATTTTCCAGATAATCCACCATATAATTCTTCGCCATCTGCAGGCAATACTCTTCGTCCGTCGTCAGATGGAACAGCCATACCAGAATTCCAAGGCCCACGCCACAGGCTCCTGTTCTTAGCACCGAATCCCCCATTCCATACAGCTGGTAAGAGAAGAATGCTCCTGCAAGTCCCGTCAATGCACAGAGTCCGGCACAAATCTTTTCCAGCCGGCGCACCGTATGTAATGGTAATCCACATATTTTATATTCATACAGATACTTATCCACAAATACTCCTACATTTTCCACCGTGTCACTTATCATACATGCATGCTCGAACTTCGCCCGCACCAGCCGCATCAGCGGATGCGTACTTTTATTCATATTTCCCGCCGCCTGCACCAGCCGTTTCATTGTCATACCTACCACGCACTTGTCCGCAACTCCAATTCCCGCAAAGATTCCCATCAGCACGAACAACAACTTCTTGTCCATTATCATTTCCAGCATAATAAAAGCCCTCCTTTTGATTTGCATTATACTGTAAATCAAAAGAGAGGGCTCCTATATTCGTTCTCCATATTTCGCACAGCCGCTGACGGTTCCTGTCAGTTTTCTGCACATTCTGTCAACTTATAAAACCTGTAATCTTCCGGCATTTCCTAAATCATCGGAAGTAATTCTCTCATAAGCCTTACGCTGTGGGCGATTGCCTTCTTTTCGAAGGTTGGATAATCCATCGTCGCACTATTGTCAGCTTTGTCCGAAATAGCTCGGATGATGACATACGAAACTTTGTTCAGATACGCAGCCTGTGCGATACCTGCACCTTCCATCTCACAACACATTGGATGGAATAATGACACAATTCTTTCTTTCACACTCTGATCGGAAATGAACTGATCGCCACTTGCGATTCTTCCCGTAAATGTGTGGATATCCGGGTTTGCTTTCTCATTTGCTGCCACTGCTTTTTTCACCAGTTCTTCGTCTGCCGGGAATGCCAGTGTGTCCATTCTTGGAATCTGTCCCGCCGGATCACCAAAAACAGTTGCATCCATATCGTGATGCACTGCATCAGTAGAGATTACCATATCTCCGATGTCGATCTGGGCATCCAGAGAACCTGCGATACCAGTGTTGATCAGTGTATCCACGTCAAACTTATTCACCAGGATCTGTGCACAGATTCCTGCATTGACCTTACCGATACCACTTCTTACGATCACAACATCCTTTCCGCCAAGTGTTCCCTTGCAGAATACCATACCTGCCTGTTCTGTAGTTTCTTCTATCTGCATATCTTTCTTAAGCTCTGCAACTTCTTCTTCCATTGCTCCGATAATACCTATCATCGTCGTTTCCTCCTGCCTGTTAATATTCACCTCATGTTCCACATATCGAAAACACGTCATCCCATCTCCTTACAGACACTTAACAACTTCCATCTGTAAGCGATAACTACATTATATCTTATAGAAAATTGCTTTTCAACCAGCGAAATAGGTGGAAAATCCCCCGATTCTCTGCTATAATCAGAGTCATATGGCTCCGGTTTCCGGCAGCCATCGGAAACAATCGGAAATATTAACAGGAGGAACTTAACATGGATTATAAACCAACTGGAGTCTGTTCACGTCTTATCCACGTAGAACTTGACGGAGATAAAATTGCAAATGTAGAATTCGTAGGCGGATGTGCAGGTAACACATCTGGAATCAGCAGCCTTGTAAAAGGAATGGACGCTCACGAAGTAATCAAACGTCTGGAAGGCACAACATGTGGCGCAAGACCGACATCCTGCCCAGACCAGTTATCCAAAGCTTTAAAACAGGCACTTGGAGAATAATAGTGCAGAGAACCTGCCATCGGCAGCTTCTTAGAAATGCATAATCACAATTGTAATATTGCTGAAACGAAAGGATGCGGTCCCCCTGATGGAGAACCGCATCCTTTTTGGTAATTTAGGTAATTTTAGGTAATTTTTTATATTTTCTTTCTCTCTGCGTCTGAGCATTCGATAATATGTTTTCCAAGTTTACGTAGTTACTAAATAATTTTAATCTTCTTGTTGATAAGTTCCATATTTAATTATTTTATTACGTCTACTGGAATTGATGCACTTACATTTATTTTGGAATTTGATATTTAATATACGTTTCTTTAATTTAATTAATTTCTCAAAAATTTTCTGACATTGCCTTAAAAAATTTATAAATTTTCCTAACGAAAATCTCCTATCTGTATCTCTATAATTTTAATACACCGTATACGTCCTTCGTTTGCCCAAACAATTAAGGCTTTCGCCTAATTTTTCTGGTTTGTTCTTGTTTTTTTGTTTTCTTGTTGTTTTCTAAACTCTTCTCTTTATCTTAGAAATGTGATCTCTTTTTTCTGTTCGTAATTCTTTTTGTTCTTCTTTTTTCTGTGATAGTGTTCTCTTATACTTGTGAGGGTTGGTTATTCAACATAAACGCCATTGGTAAATGAACTGCTTACATCGCTATTTGCTGCATGAGTACAACGAACTCTATAGTAATAATCACCTTCAACATAAAGGGTTCTATTGGATGATACTCTATCAGCATTCAAATTTTCTTTCTGCCAAACATCATATACATACCATGCATCATCTTCCTCTTTCGCTCTTTCAACAATTACAGCTATTTTTACGCTATCCACTGTCTGAGATGCTACTGTCGTTCCTCCAGCATAGATTTTCCCTTTTCCTAGTTTCGTAACTTTGGAGTATCCAGTTAATAAATCCACGCCTCTAGTCATTTTGGTATCATACCCTTCCGCTTCACTATCGTGTGTCAACTTTGAACCATCAATAATCTTTTCATCTGAGGCTCTAACTTCTTTAGTAGCTGTCATAGACAAACCTCCTATTAATAAAGCAGCCAAACACACCGACACTATTCTCTTCTTCATATTTCACCTCCAATTCATTGATTTATTTTGTCCCTCATATATATAAACACATAACCTTCAAAAAACTGTCGCTTTTTTTAAGAAAAAAATAAATTATTTAAAATTTTTTCAAATTCTTCTTTTTCCATTGTAGCTACCAAAAAATATTCTACCTTCTTGTATCTAAATTTCGCTGTATATTTATTTACATTATTATCCTTTATTTTATATTCTTTAATATCAATAGAACACCCATTAACTTGCTTTTCATATTCTTCTAAAACTTCATCTTCTATGTCTACTCCCCACGAGTTATCACTATATGACAAGTTAATGAAATATACCATTATTTTTTTCTTATATTTATAATATAGTTCTGCAACTTGATTTTCATCATCAATGGTCATATATGTAAATTTCATTTTATCTGGTTTCCATAAAATTTTTACAGCTTCTATATCAAATGTATCCTTAATTTCTTGATATGCTTTTTCCTCCTTTTCACCCTCAATTATCTTATTCTCATCACTAGAATCCACCTGTTCCACATCTCTATCCCCAACAACCTGCCGTACCATCCTTACAACACGCTCTGGGCCACCGATGCTGGTGATTCCCATTGCCAGTACGCATATGATGACCGCTGCCAGTGCCATATAGATTTTCAATGGTCTCTTGCGGCCGCGGGACTTCTTACGATCATTCGCAGTTGCGCCAATCTCTGCCTTCATCATCTTCCGACCAAGCTCCAGTGCTTCACGGTCTTCTGGTGACAACTTGCTGATAATATCATCGGCTTCTTCCGCATCTTGGCAATTGATGATGTCATCCGCTTTTTCTGCATTCTGACGGTTAATGCTATCATCAGCTTCTTCTGCATTCCAACGATTGACATTATCATCATTTTCTTCCGTATGCTGACGACTGATGATATTCCCGTCTTCTTCCACTTCCTGACGACTGGCATTGCGTTCATTACGTTCTCTTAACTGTTCCTGCAGTCTTTCGAATACGGCTTCTTTGACGCCTTCGGGCACTTCAAATTTTTCTTCTTTTTCCTGCAGACGACGGAGTTCCTGTTCGGCCTCTTTATCGAACGTACTGACTACCCATTCTTTAAATTCGTCTTTCTTTTCATTCATTTCTATTTCCCTCAATTCTTCCCCGGAGATTTTATACCATTTTTCTTATGTTATTACCGTATTGTATGGAATTTTCGATTTGAAAAATTCCTGTCCGTAAATAATAACCTTACGTTTTCTCACCTGCTTTGCTATTAACAGTTAACTCTTGACCTATTTTTTCAACAAAGTATAATATAGGTATAACATGATGTCAGTATGCGCTGCTTGGATACCCTGTAAGTACCGCTATCGCATCACAACTAACTACACGCATTGAACTGTCAATGCGACTTAAGTCTTGGAGGTAATTATGAAACGTATTATCTTAACCGGTGGCGGCACTGCCGGTCATGTTACTCCTAACATTGCTCTTTTGCCGCGCCTGAAAGAATTAAACTATGATATTCATTATATAGGTTCTTATAACGGAATTGAGAAAGAACTGATCGAACAGTTCGGTATTCCGTATCACGGAATCTCATCTGGTAAATTACGCCGCTACTTCAGCGTTCAGAACTTTACCGATCCATTCCGTGTATTAAAAGGACTTGGCGAAGCAAAGAAGCTTGTTAAGGTCCTTGATCCGGACGTTATCTTCTCAAAAGGTGGCTTCGTATCTGTCCCTGTTGTCCTTGCCGGTAAGAGTCGTCATGTACCAACCATTATCCATGAATCCGACATGACACCCGGTCTTGCGAATAAGATTTCCATGCCTTCAGCAGTGAAAATCTGTTGTAACTTCCCGGAAACCATGAAGCATCTTCCTGACGGAAAAGCTGTTCTGACAGGCTCTCCGATTCGTCAGGAGCTGTTATCCGGTGATAAGTATAAAGCTTTGGAATTTCTGCACTTTACTTCCGACAAACCGGTTATTATGGTTGTCGGCGGAAGTCTTGGTTCTGTTGCTGTCAATGATGCAGTTCGAAGTGTGCTTCCGGAACTTCTGCAGTCTTTCCAGGTTGTTCATCTCTGCGGTAAAGGCAAGATTGATGAATCTTTGAAAGATCTGAAAGGTTACGCACAGTTTGAATACATCAAAGATGAATTGAAGGATCTGTTTGCTCTGACTGATCTTGTAATCTCAAGAGCCGGTGCCAATGCAATCTGCGAGCTCCTTGCTCTGCATAAGCCAAATCTTCTGATTCCGCTGTCAGCTAATGCAAGCCGTGGCGACCAGATCTTAAATGCCCGTTCTTTTGAGCGTCAGGGCTACAGTGTTGTCCTTGAAGAAGAGGAACTGAATCATGATGTTCTTCTTAATGCAATCACAGATCTCTACGAGAACCGCGAAACATACATTACAGCAATGAAGAATTCTCCTCAGCAGAATTCCATCGATACGATCATTGATCTGATTGAATCCGTTGCCAGAAAATAAATGCTGCAAAGAACCTGCCGCCGGCAGCTTCTCTTGCATACTTTGGTATAGAAAACAGGTGGTATTATTACAGCCACCTGTTTTTTTACAGATCATGTAAGTGGTCATACTGGGCTTTATAATTTTTCACCAGCCATTTTCTTGCTCTTTTTAACATACCTTCCAGTGCATACAGGGTAATGCCCATCTCTTCCGCAACTTCTTTCTGCGGTATTCCCAGATAATAAGTCATAGTAACTGCATCGTACCATCTCCGGTTCTTCTCATTAAGCTCATGGAAGATACGCGCCTCTAATTCCTGATAACGTTCATTTCTTATCTTTTCGAGTGTTGTATCTTCTGAACTTTCTTCTAAGAATTCTATCGGATACTTATCGTCTTCCACCGAAAGAAGCTCCATCGGAACCAGACGGCCATTATCCCTTAAATAATTCAGTGCCCTGCATCTTGCTGTCATCAGCATCCACTTAAGCACATACTTTTTGTCTGCACTTCTGGTATGCGTCAGTATTATGAAAAATACTTCTTGCGCAATTTCTTCTGCTACGTGATGGTTTCCAGAGTAATCATAAGCTTCCTCATAGACTACTTCGAAGTATTCTTCATATGCTTCTATGAAGGCAGCATCATTTATGAACTCTTTTCCCACTTTACTCTCCAGTCTTCTGCCAATTAGATCTTTGACAAAATATCATTTTTATCTTCTTCTGTTAATTCATTCATCGTCCATCCAAGACCTACTTTGTCATCTTTGTGTCTTGGGATCATGTGTACATGATAATGGAATACTGTCTGACCTGCAGCTTCCCCGTTATTCTGAACGATGTTATAACCGTCACAATCCAGAACCTTTGTCATCTTTGTGATCATCTTTTTAGCAAGGATCATAGACTTTCCTGCGATCTCATCATCCAGTTCATACAGGTTCGCATAGTGTTCTTTTGGAAGAATCAATGCATGTCCTTTTGCTGCCGGATTTGCATCCAGAATGACACGGAAGTCATCGTCCTCATACAATGTCGCAGTTGGGATTTCTCCATTTGCAAGTTTGCAAAAAATACAATTATCATCCTTCATAAAATTGTCCTTCTTTCTATATATTTTTTGATTGATTATTTGAACCGCCGATGCTAAACTGATACCTCAGAAAGGGGCGGTATCTATTATGTTAACTTCGACAGACTATGACAAATTACAACAGATCATGCAGGAAAGTCCGGAGCACGAAGCGCTGATTTCAAGACTTTTACAGTCTCACCGTATGGAAGTCAGTGCAATCAGTCATGAAATCCGGAATCCTTTGACGCTTGTCTACAGCACACTTCAACTCATTGAATCCACACACCCGGAAGTCCATACATTTACCCACTGGCAGGAACTCCATCAGGATATTGAATACATGAAGCAATTATTAGAAGAATTATCTTCTTACAATAACAGCGAACGATTAGAACTGGACTTAATTGACACTAGTCTTTTCTTCCGCCGGATTGCTCTGTCTTTTGCTTCTTCGATTGTGGATACAGACATTGAATTCACTTCTTTGATTACAGAAGATCTGCCATCTATATCCGTTGATTCACTGAAGATGCGTCAGGCTCTTCTGAATCTGCTGCGTAATGCGCATGATGCATGTATTGCTGTCACCAAACCAGCGATCACCTTATCTGTCTCCCCGGATCCACAGGATTCATCCATGCTGTGTATCACGGTCACAGATAACGGTTGTGGTATCAAACCGGAAGATCAGGCTTCTGTCTTTGAACCTTTTATTACACATAAGGCTGACGGAACAGGACTTGGTCTGGCTGTCACCAGACGTATCATCCTTGCCCATCATGGTACGATTACGTTAGATTCCACTCCCGGTACCGGTACAACGTTTTCGATTACGCTTCCAATACAGGAGAATACCTAAGAAGAATCCTGCCACCAGTCCACCGATATGCGCCATGTTATCGACGCCTCCACTTGTGAATCCATAGTACAGCGTCAATATGATCATGAAGACCAGTCCACGCCCGGATACATCTCCGATGTGTCCGCGGTTACGGATTGCCACATACAGAAGTGCTCCGATCACGCCAAAGATTGCTCCGGATGCACCTGCAGATACCGCCAGATCTCCGGTTTGTATCTGCATCCATAAGGATAACAGGTTCCCTGCTAATCCACTTACGAAATATATGATCAGGAATTTTATCTTTCCTATCTCGCTTTCCAGAACCCATCCCATTGTCCCAAGCACAATCATATTATTGAACAGGTGATCGTAACCAAAGTGTAAGAACATACTGGTGAATAACCGGTAATATTCCCCACGTCCCACAATATATGGGACATACATTGCACCATGTTCCAGCATGAATCCGGTATTCTCTGTCATTCCAAAGAACGAAAGTCCCAGAAACACGATGATATTCGCTGCAGCCAGAATCACGGTACATGGTGCCTTGATCGTATTCTTATTCATTACGCGCGTCGTCACCTTTCCAGATATTCTTTTTGTCTTTTTTTCTGTCTCTTTCAGTATATCATAAGTTAATGAACTTCTCACAACATTTCTTCCCGGTTTTCCATTCCATTTTATAGTTTCTGTCAACATTTTGTTGTAGCATTTTCTACATTCCTGCTATACCTCATCACAGTTCCTCTTCCTCTATATGCAGGCCATCCCATTCGCCCCATTTTGCTTTTTTGTGTTTATTTAAGAACCGTTTTACAGGCGACCACAGATTATCGGTTTCCCGCATGATGGAGCTTCCCATCTCCTGTTCTGAGATCCAGTCATGCTCTTTTGTATCGTAGCGGAAGCCGGTAGATTCTTCTTTTTTGTCATCAAATAGATCTTCCTGCTTATCTACAGGCATATCCGGAAACATATTCTTTTGTCTGTTTTTCGGATTACCTTTGTCCTCTTCTTCTGCTTCTTCCTGACATACTTCGATCAGTTTTTCCAGGCTGTAGTTTTCTTCCATCGTTTCTTTATGCAGGAGGAATACAAGACGTACACATTCCTGATCCTGATAATCTGCCACCTTTACCAGATACTCTGTCAGCACATGAAACGCTTCCCATATATCCTGCTGTGCCGGTGGATAATAACAGAAATAAAAGCTTCCTTCTTCGAAAAAGATATACTCCGGTTCTAACAGAATGCAGTCTTTATCCAGCAGATATTTTTCCGTCTCCCGGATTGCATTGCCAAGCTGTGCCAGCAGAAGCCGTATGTCTTCCGTCTGAAGCTTTGCTCTTGCATACATCGCCTTTAACGACAGCTTTCCACTGACGTCATAGTCATAATAACTACTTCCATTCATGCCCCGTCCGCCAACTTTTAAGAATCTTTCCAGTGAATTTGCTTTCAGCATCTTCATCTGATAATCCTCTTTATATAATACGTGTTCTTCAATCGTAATTTTCCGTTCCATTATATTCCGCCTCTCGTCTTAATCCCCAACTTTTTCATATCTTCTCTGCCCCTTCCATTCACTTTCTTCCCTAATTTTTTTATTCTTCTCATATCCCGGATATGTTTCTCAGGCTTTGTAATGGCAGCCTCGCTTTTTACCGATAATGACATTCGCTTTTTTCTCGCAGTGGCCTCTATCTGTATCTTCTCATCCGTTACGGTACAGGATGCCTTCGCCCCGGAAAACAGGATGCATTTGCGTCCGACTCTTTCGGAGAATAGCCGGTTTAATTCACTTTCACTGACACCATCTTTTTCCCTTGCTTTGGTACTTCCTACTACTGCTGTTTCGTACGCTGCTGAAGCAATGACATTCTTATCATGATAATAAAAAGCAGCCAGAATACAGCCCATAATCAGGAATAAGATCATTGGCATCAGGAAAGACATCTCTACTGTAAAACTTCCTTTCAGATATACTTTTCTGTCATATGTTTTTTGCATATATTTACCATCTTCCAATTACTACACTCAATAGATACCCGGCCGTAAGGAACGGGAAAAATGGCAATGACCAGTTTCCTCTTTTCTTCTGTACTACAAACGTAAATAGCCCGGCAATCCCAAGCACAATAAATGCACTTGCCAGCACTTCCAGAAGTCCCCATAGACCAAGATAGATTCCAAGAATTACAATAGCAAAACTGTCCCCATATCCGATTGCTTCTCTTGTAAGCTTACTGATCCCTACAAAGATGCCGCCCACCAGCGCCCCCGCAAGGGCCAGCCGCCAGTCTATCCTTACAAATACAATCCGGTAGATCACAGCACCTGCCAGACAGCTAACCAGCACATCTCTTGGTACCTTCCGTATCTTATAATCCATAAGCGATAACACACTTAAGATAATCATGACTACACATTTACTTATTGTCCACATTTGGAACATGCCCCCTTTCCGGCTGCTTCTGACAATGGTACCGCCTGTACGGTTCTTTTTAATCCACTGCAGTTTCTTTCACTGTGATAGCGGTCTCCATACCCGGTTATGAAGACTCCTGTGCTGTTCTTTTTTCCGCACCGCTCACATGGATAATATTTCCCACCGCTTTCATTGCGAAGTCCGGTTACTGAACTTCCGCTTACCATCCGGACCGACAGATCCAGATACGGACACTTCAGATTCTTATGATATACAGTTCCGGTCTCGGTAATATATACCGTCTCCTCGCCTTGATCGGTGAGTCCTTCTTTTTCATAACCGCTCCACGTCTTGATCTTCATCGTCTCATTGCATTTCACAGGTGCGATTCCGAACATCGGTACCGGAATCCGGACCTGGTATTCTGCGGTAAGCTGTCCAATCCCGGTACGGACCGACATTCTGGATTTGTGACAATGGATACCTCCGCTTCCGCCTTCTATAATGCTCCGGTTCAGCCGTCCTGCCCCGATTGCTTCGGTGACATCCTGCTCAATCTTTGACGGCAGAAGGATCTGGGTCATACAGCTTTCGGTTGCTGCTTTTTTTCCTGCATACTGAAGCCCGTTTTTGACCGCGGTATGTACTGCCATCATCTCCAGCAGATACAGCACCGTCACCACTGCCAGAAAGAAAACCGGTACGGCAATGGATGCTTCTACCGTTATACTGCCTTTAATACACTTCTTTTCTGAGGCGGATAAGGATACCCTTCCAGACTCTGGATGATACTTGTAGATAGGTTGTGAGGGTGGTAGTATCGATTTTTTCATAATGCTTTGCGAATCCTTCTCCTTTCTTAATATTTAGTACTTCTCAGGGAATTACTTTGATGCCTGAAAGGGCATCCGTATCCACCTCAGAT
Organism: Dorea sp.; assembly: GCF_977044405.1. Taxonomy (NCBI): domain Bacteria; kingdom Bacillati; phylum Bacillota; class Clostridia; order Lachnospirales; family Lachnospiraceae; genus Dorea; species Dorea sp. The sequence goes on along the minus strand of NZ_CDRRQK010000005.1, from coordinate 59,320 downwards.
CCATTAATTTTTCTGTTACATGTTTCTCTTATATCTTTGAGAAAATACGCTGTTCCATCAGCATTATCCCTTTCTTTTTCTGTTCTTCTTACTGGTATCCATAATAAGTCTGAAACTGATACTGTACATTTCTTCTTAATCTGCATACCGTCTCCACTTCCATCCTGCTTACGCAGTAATCCATCCGGAATCCCGGCTGTCCGTACAGGGTCTGCATATTTTTTTCAATCATTCCCATTGACCGGACCGCCATTGTCTCTTTTCCTTCCAGGAATAAAAGTATCCGGAGATATTCTTTATATCCATTGCCGCCTTCCATATCGGACGATGCCCCACCGTCTTCTTCGGTTCCAAGCTTCATAAAGCCTGCCAATGACAACTGCCAGTTGGCATCATTCTTAGTCGCTGTCACTTTTTTCCCGCTAAAGAGTGTGCGTACATCCATCACGGATTCCCCATATGCCCACGCCAGAAGGATCCCTTGCGCAGCAGCTTCCGTAATCGCCGGAACTGCCAGCAGCGTACACAATGTCCCGGCCAGCGCTCTTGCTTCTGCCTGCTTCGCACTGCTTGACTGCAGATACAGGTAATTTGGCACAAACCGCAGCATAACCAGCCGGTTCGCCACCGCTTCCAGATTCTCCCGGTCGCTTTCTTTTCCGCCCAGGATATATTCCAGTTCATAGTCAAGTGCCCCGCCTGTTGCTGCTTCAGTAAATGCGCCAAAGTGTTCCAGCACATATTCTCCCATCAGGACAGATGACAGAGTATTCCCATCATTTTCCACATCTTCGAATGAACCATATCCGGTCTGGTTCTGTCTCTTTTCCGGCATGTCTGATAGTGCGATTCTCTTTTCAGATACCTGCTTGTCTTTTGGTAAGACAAGGTTTAATATCGGTGTGCTCTTTAATACACCGACATGTGCCATCGGGTTTTCTTCTGTGGGAAGTTCCGCTTCCTGGTCTTTTAATAATGACTCCAAAGTCTCTTTTTGAAGGGTTTCTTCCCGGCCAAATGTCCCCGCCTGTTCTTCCTGGTGTTTCCACAATGATGTATTTCCCAGATACTGGTCTGCCCATGACACACCATATCTGTGCTTCATGTATTTTCCTACTTCCCGGATGAATGCCTGTCCGTGATTGTCTGTAAAAAGCTCGATCCGTTTGATCTGGTTATCCATGTCTGCGCCATAATAGGCCAGCCGGTTCTTAATATTCTCTTCACTGTAAGAGCCGGTTTCATATCCTGCTTCCAGACCGAATAAGTCATACTGCTCCAGTAATTCTTTCTGATATTCTGCGAATACACATTCCATCGCCCGGTTCATATCTGCCCGCCTGTAATTCTTCGCCATCTGTATCGAAGCACTCTCCGTCAATGCTGTCACAAGTGACATGATCAGCGCAAATACCAGTGTCAGATATACCGTCACTTCACCTTTTAGATACCGGAGCTTTCGCTTGTGATCTTTTCGAATATGGAATTCACCAGTGAAGTCAGCTGGTCTTTGAATATGATGACCAGACCGATCAGTACCACCAGAATCAGTATCACTTCTACCACACCGATTCCTTTGTCGTCTTTTAATACCTGTAATGCATATCGTATTCTCCACATATATTTTCTTCCTTTCTCTTATCTTCAATCATATCTGCATCGAGAAAAACGCCGGTACAATAACGATCACAAGCACCACCGCCAGCATCAGGAACATCGGAAGTAAGAGTTTCGTTCCGGCCTCTTCCCCCAGTCGTTTTGCCTGTGCCTTGCGGTCTTCAAATGCCTGCACGGCTTCCATCTTAAGAAGCTGTGTCAATCCCTTCGTACCTTTTCGCAGGTTCTGTGATAACAGTGCCCCAAGCCGTATATACGCCTGCACCTCACATCTTCTTCCGAAATTCTCATAACTCTGCGCTTCCGTCATACCACTGTCCATCTCATAGCAGGTCTTTTTCATTTCTTCATACGCATACCTTCTGTCTGCTTCTATATCTTCTGTCTCTTTGATATCTTTTACATATGCTTCTACTACATTTCTCCATGCACGTTTGACCGTCATGCCTGCCCCCAGATAGAGCGTCAGCTTGTTGATGATCTCTGGATAGTCTCTTAACATCTGCTTTTTTCTTTCTTCCTGTGCTTTGACCTGGTTCTGCTTCTTTAGTGCGATCAGTAATCCTCCGATCAGGATTCCCATCACGATAACCACGATCCCCCTGTATTGAAATGGACGGTAATACGTAAGTTTTCTTCCATCCAGCTCTTTTGGAAGCTGTACTACCGGTTTTGCAGGATCTTTTGCATTTGCTTCCTTTAATCCTTCTTTTACTGTCTGAATACGTTTTTCTTCTCCAGTTATTGCTTTGGGATACACCGGAACGCAGAACTGATAAATCTTCTGTTCCTTTTCATCCCCAGTATAACTAAGAACCGCCGTGATATTTACTGCTACTCCTTCGTCTTTTATCTTTGTTTCCTGCAGTTCTCCCCGGCTGTTCATTACATCATACCGGTCCAGTATCCAGCGTATCTTCACCGGTTCTCCCGGAACCTCCGTCATAAGATCCAGATCGTGATCTACGTGTTCCAGTGTCTCATTCTCCCCTTGGATCATACGGTCCATCCGTCGTATGATACGGTCAAATAATTCCTGGACTTCTTTTTCTGTATACCGGCGTTCTGATATTTCTACTTTGCTTCTTATCTTTTCTGTTTTGCCTTTATCATCTGATCCGATCCTGATATCTAATTCTTCTGTACGTGTTCCTTTTCCATAGGTCTTTCGTTCTATTGCTGGTTTTATCTGCTTTGCTGAATGTACTCCATCTGCACATACCAGTACGATCCCCAATATAACGATTGCCAGAACCACCAGGATCATACGTCGATTCTCAGGATCCTGACACCCAGATAATAAGCGCTTCCGTAAACCAACAGACATACCGTCATCACCCCGATTCCTAATACATTTCCATACAGCTGTCCCATGAATTCCGGGAAACTAAGCGACATATATCCAATGATTCCATACGGCACCGCCGACATAATCTGGAATTCATACTTTTTTGCCGATAATAGTGTGTCGATCTCCCGTTTTACTTCGATCTTGTCACCAATCTGGTTTGTCGTATTCCTGATGATGCCGATCATATCCCCGCCGCTTTTTTTCGCCGTTACGAATACGGTCACGAAGCTTCTGACATCCTCTGACGGCACATGACAGGCGAACTCTTCCAGTACCTGTTCCACCGGTATATTCATACGCAGCTTCCGGGCGATTATAAGTAATTCTTTGGAAACACGTGCCTGCGGCGGATACATGACCTGAAGCTCTTTTTGCGTCTCATAAAATGCATTTTCTACCGAATATCCGGTTGCCAGAGCTGACGATACGGTCTGGATCATCTCCCGGAACTGCTTCTGGAATTCCTGTTCCTTTTTCTTACATTCCTCATTCAGGAATTCCCGGTACATCCATATGCCTGCCGGCATCAGTACGATCACTGCCCAGACACTCCGGTAATAGAGCCACGCCGTCACCATCTGGATCATCATTGCCTTCGCACCTGCTCTTAACCGCTCCGTTCTGGTAATATCCTGCTGCCATGAGCTTCTCACAGTGAGTAAGTTCCTGAACCTTTTTCCAGTATCCTTTGACACTTCCTCCATCATGTCCTTGTTCTTTTGTTCCCGCATCCGTCACCTCCTCATACCGGTACAGGGTCTGAAGCCGGATCTCTCCTTCGTGATAGTCCAGCACCTCCGTTACTTCCAGGACTTTTCTGCTTTTATCGCGTAGTCTTCCAAGATGTACAATGATGTCTACCCCCGATGCGATCTGCCTTTGAATCGCCGGCAGCGGCAAGTCCATTCCCATAAGCACCATCGTTTCCAGTCTGCTTAACATATCTTTCGGACTGTTGGAATGGCCTGTACTAAGACTCCCATCATGGCCGGTATTAAGTGCCTGTAACATATCGATTGCTTCTGCCGAGCGAACTTCTCCCACAATGATACGGTCCGGGCGCATACGAAGTGCCGACTTGATCAGATCCCTGATCGTTACTTCACCGGTTCCTTCTACATTCGCATTCCTGGCTTCCAGACTGACCAGATTCGTTACATTTTGAATCTTAAGTTCTGCATTGTCTTCTATCGTAATGATACGTTCTCTTTTTGGAATATATTGCGATAACGCATTCAGGAAAGTGGTCTTGCCGGATCCGGTTCCTCCACTTATGAATATGTTGTATCCGGCGGCTACAAGCGCAGCCAGGAACCCAGATACTTCAGAGTCTATGGATTGCCATTCTATTAATTTTTCCATGGTGATGGTTTCTTTTGCGAATTTCCGGATCGTAACGATCGGTCCGTTCAGTGCCACCGGCGGCAGCACCACATTCACTCGTGACCCGTCCGGAAGTCTTGCATCTACGATCGGTGATGCTTCATTAACCAGACGGTTCGAGCCCGCCACGATCTGCTGGATGACATCTTCTAACTTGTCCTTCGACAGGAATCTTTTATCCGACCGGAAGAGTCTTCCCGCTTTTTCAATGAATATATTCTGCGTCCCGTTGATCATGATCTCCGTAATCTCTTCATCTTCCAGGAACTCCTGTAACAGGTCCAGTTTCCGGAACGCATTGAACAATTCTCTTCCAAGCATTGTTTTCTGATCCAGTGTCAGATATTCTTCCTGTGATACTTCCTGCAGGACTTCATAGATTAATTCCGTCAGTTCTTCATCCTCAAGATCCCGTGACAGATCAAGCCTTGAAAGTATCCTCGCATGGAGCTGTTCTGCTGCTATCATTCTGTTTTCATCCCTTCATCTCCTGTGTTCAGTCTTCCAGTTCTTTTTTCACAAGTTTTCTTCTGACATCTTCGTAACCCATCAGATGCAGTTCCTCTTCAAACTGGAATACCTTGGCCTGTGCTACCTCATCTTTCATCGTCGCTACATACACTTCACTGCACATCCTGAGCAGCTCATACACGCCCCGGATTCCTTCATCAATATCCAGGATCAGTACTTCATATATGCTCTGTGCTGCAATCTGTTCTATGAACGCCATCCACTCATTGATCCCTACTGCCTTCAGATCTTCCGACATCCGCATAGGCAGGAGATAATCCAGCGCCCCCATATGTTTTACCATGCCTGCAAGTGCAGCTCTTAAGTGCTTCTTTTCCTGTCTTGCATAATATAATGCATCCGCGATCGTCTGCCCGTTCCCGGGGAAATGTCCTCCGATCCCGCCGTACACTTCCAGATTCAGATACAGCACATTTTGTGTCTTCGCAAGTCTCTTTCCCATCTGCAGTGCGTACCCGGTCTTTTTACTTCTGTGTACCGGTGAAAATATTCCGATGATCCGGACATCCTGTCTTCTGCCACTTCCAAGAAAGAGCTTTTCCGGCTCTCCTGCCTGCGCGCATTGTCCGATGACTTCCGCCATGATCATCTCTCCGGACTGATACTTATTGACCGCCATCTCCCGGCCTTCACACACCACGTCTTCTGACTGTACAAGTATAAATGTGTTACCGGCCTCTACCTTCGCCCGCTCTTCTTTTGGAAATGTGCTTCCGATCAGTAGAATATCGATCGGTGCAGCTTCCTGAATCTTCAGAGCCTGTGCGATGCTGCTGCATACCTGCACTCCAAGTGCCAGTTCCTGGTTCTTCATGAAGAATCCGGCAAGTGCGGCTGCATACCTTTCTTCCTGGTCACAAATCACCAGATTTCTGCTTACCACATACTATCCCTCCTTCAACATTTTTCCGAAAATGTTTGAATCTTCTGCCGATACGGCATAGAATTACTTGAATCATTTGAATCTATCAACAAGAACTACAAATCAGATACAAGCTACCTCCGTAACTTGTACGACGATTATATAACGGCACATTTACATTTGTCTATGCCATTTTTGAATCTTTAGAATCTTTGTGCAACCCTTACATAAATTGATAAAAAGTTATCCCGTAAAGCAATGCAACTCCAGGAATTCCAAGGGTTCCGGATGTCAAAACAGTCACCGGATTCATGCCTACCCCGGACGAAATTCCCTGTCCGTCAAGATATTCGTTTACAAAAAATATGATTGCAAGCCCTACAATTGCCCGGATCAGGAAATTTACTGCGATTTTTACGCACCATTTTTTCATAAAATTTCTCCACTTTTTTATTTCATTTTATGTCACGTCCCTCTTTTTTATGTCCTTCCCCATGTTTCTTAGATAACTTTATACAGCACTTTCCTATCCATATATACCTTCCCGATGCCGATATTACAGTGTCCGATCAAAATTTTATATATTTTTTTATCAAACTTTATTCTCTTTTATCTACATCATTCCAAACTTGGGATTTTTTATAAATAACTACAAAGATTTTAAGACACATTCTAAGATATGCAGAGAACCTCCCACCGGCAGCTTCTTTTGCATACTTTGGTATAAAAACAGGAAGCAGAATTATCTCCTTCATGGAGCATAATTTCTACTTCCTGCTTTTCACCATATGTTTCATCCGTCCTGAGTCCCTGCCACCGGCAGTTCCCTGCAGACGAACTACATTTACATTTTTCTACAGATCAATCTTAATCTCCCGCTCTGTCCGGTGATACTTATGATAGTTCACTCCGGCGGCGTCGAACATCTTCATGGAAGCCATGACCGCTGCGGTACCTTCGTACTTGTTGCAGTCATAGATGACTTCTTTGATTCCACTTTGAATGATTGCTTTCGCACACTCATTACACGGGAATAAAGAAACATACAGTTTGGCACCTTCAAGGCTTCCTCCCCTGTAATTCAGGATCGCATTCAGTTCACTGTGTACGGTGTATACATATTTTGTATCCAGAGGATTCTCTCCTTCCCGTGCCCATGGAAATACATCGTCGGAACATCCTGTTGGAAGTCCGTTATATCCCATCGACAGGATCTTATTATCCTGGCTTACGATACAGCATCCCACCTGCGTATTCGGATCTTTGGAGCGCATTCCGGATAGTTTTGCAACGCCCATAAAATACTCATCCCAGCTTATATAATCCGTTCTTTTATCGCCCATATGTCTCTCCTTTTATTATCTGGCAAGATTATTTTGTTCCGAAGATACGGTCTCCTGCATCTCCAAGTCCTGGAACAATATATTTGTGCTCATTCAGATGATCATCCAGTGCTCCAATGTAGATATCTACGTCCGGATGTGCTTTCTTAAGTGCTTCTACCCCTTCTGGTGCCGCAATGATACACATGAAGCGGATATTTTTTACACCTTTATCTTTGAGCATCTGGATTGCAGCTACACAGGATCCGCCTGTTGCAAGCATCGGATCTACTACGAATACATCTCTTTCGTCGCAGTCTGCCGGTAATTTACAGTAGTATTCTACTGGTTCATATGTTTCCGGATCTCTGTAAAGTCCGATGTGGCCTACTTTTGCAGATGGGATCATTCTTAACATACCATCTACCATACCAAGTCCTGCTCTTAAGATTGGAACAACGGCCAGTTTTTTACCGCTTAATTCTTTTCCTGTCATCTCGCAGATTGGTGTCTTTATCTTTACGTCTTCTAATTTCAGATCTCTTGTTGCTTCATAGCACATCAGTGATGCAATCTCCCCAACGATCTCTCTGAACTCTTTTGAGCCCACCTTTTCATCTCTGATATAGCTGATTTTGTGCTGGATCAGTGGATGATCCATAACCTGTACTTTTGACATCTTTTCCTCCTTATACTGTATTCATTATACCAATGTTTCTATATGATGTCCTGCGGCTTTCAAAAGACGGTTCATGATCGCGCTTCCGATACCTGCAGTGTCAAATGACTCGCTGTAGATAAAGTCTACGGCATCGTCATCAAACTCTCTTAAAATGCCAAACAGATTGGCTGCGATTGTTGTCTCATCGGCTCTGGTTCCAATACATTTTACATCTCCGGACAGGTAGCTGTCTACCGTCTCTTCGGTACCGATCACGCCGACTTTGTAACCTGCATCTGTTTTTTCTTTTGCACGGCGGTTGATTTCTTCTACGACCTTCTCCATCGGTCCTTCTATGATCGTCAGATCTGCTTTTGGCGCATAATGACGGTACTTCATTCCAGGTGCCTTTGGTACTGTCTTGCTGTCTGGTTTGATCAGGGTCTTATCTACAGTTACTTCTCCGATCACATCTTCCATCATCTCTTTTGTGATAGCTCCCGGTCTTAAGATCATCGGAGGCTCTACGGTTACATCAAGAATCGTCGATTCAACACCGATCTGGACCGGTCCGCCATCGACGATCATATCAATTCTTCCCGTCAGGTCTTCTGCCACATGCTCTGCTTTTGTCGGGCTTGGTCTTCCGGATGTGTTGGCACTTGGTGCTGCAATATATCCGCCTCCTGCATCGATTACTTCTCTTGCGATCTCATGCACCGGCATACGAACAGCAACCGTATCCAGTCCTCCGGTTGTACCATATGGTACGATATCACTTTTATTAAAAATCATCGTAAGCGGTCCCGGCCAGTATTTTTCAGCAACTTTTTTTGCTTTTTCCGGAATCTCTGAGACGATCTTTTCCAGTGCTTTCATGTTCGTGATATGGATGATCAGGGGATTGTCAGACGGTCTTCCTTTTGCGGCATAGATCTTCTTTGCTGCGTCTTCATTCAATGCATCTGCGCCCAGACCATATACGGTCTCTGTCGGAAATGCTACCAGTCCTCCTTCTTTTAAGATCCGTCCTGCTTCTCCTATAATATCTGTATTTTCATGGTTTTTATCTATTTTTTTTATAATTGTTTCCATGTGTCTCATTATACTACACTCTAGTTACCCACACAAGCTATGATTCCCGATGTAATTGCCTGGGCAAGCTTCTTCTGATATCCGTCTTCTGTCAGTTTTTCTGCTTCCTGCGGATTGCTTAAGAATCCACATTCCACGATGATCGTCGGGACTTCTGTCCGTTTTAACAGATAGTATGTATCATTGCCTTTTGCCTGTCTGGTATTCTCTTCATCTGCCATCAAAAGTGCTCTTTGCATCGTCTCTGCCATCCGTTTCCCGTCTTGCGAATGTGAATAATAGAATACCTGTGCTCCGTGAATCTCAGCCTCCTGGTAACTGTTCTGATGGATACTGACTGCCATAGCCGGCATCGTCTTATTGATCAGTTCTACTCTGGCTTTCATATCATGGATCTTCCGGTTCCCTTTTTGGGCATCCCCAAGCATTACATCTTCTTCTCTTGTCATTACGACTTTCCATCCTTCTTTTTTCAGTCTCTTTTTCACCTTTTTTGCAATCTTCAGATTCACATCTTTTTCTTTTGCCTGGTTGATCCCGATCTTTCCGGGATCGTCTCCTCCGTGGCCGCTGTCGATCACGATCACTTTACCAGCTGCAACAACATTTTCACTGGATACATATTTTTGAAGATTCTTACTAAGTGACAGAAGGCCTGCCAGGATCAGAAGTAATACCATCAGTTCTATTTTTCTGCGCAAAATAAAAATACCTCCAGGAGTGTTATAGTTCTACTATATGTCTCCCGGAGGCATTTTATCTGTTATTTAGTTTTTATTAGTTTACATATTTCTGAATCAGGTTCCAGATGTCTGTATTTTCCTGTCCAAGAGCCCACTCAGCGCTTCCTGCAAGCTTGTACTTTTGTATGAGCTTGAGTTTTGGTTCGATGGATTTTTCATCCTCAAGCCAGATCTCATATTTTGCTCCGCCGGTCTCCCAGCTTGCATAATTACATCCGTTGTCTTTGTCCCAGCTTGTCTCAGCACCGGCCTGTGTTACCAGTGACTGTGCTGTATCCATACCATACGCTTCACTTTCTACATTCATAGAATAATCTGCTGCTTCGGTTCCTTTTTCACCCGATCTTTGTTCGGCCGTCTTCGGCGTCTCTTTCCACAGACGTGTGAAGAACGGAATACCGCTTATGATCTTATCTGCCGGAACTTCTTTTAACGTCTCTTCGATACCTTCTTTTACATAATTGTAGGAAGATACCGGACCTGCTTTTAATGAACCTGCAAAATACTCATCATAGCCCATGATCACTACATAATCTGCTACGATTCCCTGCTCCTTACGGTCATACTGCGTGTTATAACTCTTCGGAACATAATTGTCTACTGACAGGACCAGACCGTTCTGTCTGCATTTTACGGATAATTCACGGATGAACTCTATGTAGTGCTCTCCGCATTTTTCCGTTATTTTTTCAAAATCAACATTGATACCATCGACACCTACACGAAGTGCTTCAGCGATCAGCTGTGTGATCAGTGTATCTCGTCTGGATGTATGACTTAACAGATCATAGGATTCCTGTTCGGTATTGATTCCGCCGTCAAAATCCCTGACTGTCATCCACACTTCTACATTCTGCTGATGTGCATAAGTTACATAATCAGCCGATGCGATCGATGTGATATTACCTGAAGTATCTGCCACATGGATCCATGTCGGCGCAAGTGTTGTGATTCCTTTTGTCTGCGAAAGTCTCTGGGCAAGTGCATTATTAGCTGTCTGATTTGTTACATTATGCCATGCCAGATTGATCTTATAATCCTTGGATATGCTTGTGTAATCCTGCTCTTCGAAGTCTCTTGTAATGTTCTTCTTTTCTTCGTTTTTGAGAGCTCTGTTCTGTACATATCCGATCACACCGTCTTCTGTACGGACTTTTTTCCAGTTCTCTTCGCTTTCTACGATCACTACTTCGTCTTTTTTCTTAAGCTCTGTCAGCACCGGACTCTTAACTCCGCCACGGTAACGGACCTGTGTATCTTTCTTGACCGTTGCTACATCTGTCTTGCCCCACTTTGTACGGATCATGACATGATTTGGCTTATTGGACACTTCATAATCCATATTGGTGTACTGCTGGATAAAGTCTAATGCAATGTATGCTGTGTTTCCATCTGTTTTTAATATGACGTAATCTTCGCTCTTCTTCTCTCTGGATACCAGATAATCTTTACTTCCTACATCTACAGATATCATATCTTTTGGAAGCATATATAAAAGTTTGTTCTCATTCGAATCCCAGTAAAAACGGCTGTTGATATAATCTCTTACGATTTCATATGAGACGTACGCTTTTCCATCGGATAATATTCCCTGTGCATCTACAACCTGATTGTCAACCGTAATTCCAAGCTGTCCACTCTTTTCTATTCCATAATATTTTTTCATATCATATGTTTCTTTTGTTGGACTATACCGTTTCCATAAGAATATTCCTGCTATTGCCAAAATTATTAATATGATTAACAGGACAAGCTTTATCAGACGGTTTCTTCTTCTTTTTCGTCGTATCCGCGCAGCTCTTTCTGCCTGACGTCTTTCCATATCTCTGTCTCTTATCTGCCGGTTTGTGTCTGACGGAGAACTTCTTCTTGCACTGGTCTGCGCACCAGATCTTCTTCGAGAGTTTTCACCTGCATTCCTTCTGCTGTCATGCGTGCGGCCATAACTTTTCTTGTCTTTCATGCTGCACCTCCTACAGGTCTCATTATAACAAACCGAAGGTTGCACGTCATTATATTTCGACATTTTCATATAGAAAACCTGTTATTTTTGGCTTTCTCTGGCATATTTTACTGTAAAAACTTTTGTTTTTATCTGCGGGGTATTTACATATTTTCCGTTATTTTGTTATTATTTTTCTTCAATATTGTGAAACCACAACTCTTTTACATCACCTTTATCATTGAGTACATAATCTCTCATATACGTCTGTGTCTCGCACATCGTATGCGCCTGTACAATTTGCATGGGGCTGGCTGGCAGTCCATCGATCTTCAGACTGATGTTCTTTTGTTCATAGCCTGTTAATTCCTGGAACATTTTTCTGAGTTCATTGTTATCCCCCATGTGAGTTCCTCCTTTTATGCCGGCCGATAATTGTGACTGTCACATACATTTCTGGTCATGGAGATGCTCGTGATACAATCTTCGTCCTTTTATGCAACAATTCGTGTACTAGAAAATAGTCCCGGCATTATATACATTGGTTCATAAAGTTATCATCATGTGATACGAGATAAAAATAGTGAGTAATAATAATTTTTAATATTCTGACTTGTGTAAATGAGTATTCGCAATTCTCTAAGATTTTGCTTATAATATTGAGTATTGTAATTCTTTTGAAATCTTTGCCTGAAACGGCTGTTTATCTGATTTGCCATTGATAGATCTGCTCCACCCGGAACGTGGAACGGAAATAAAAATGTGCGATCCTGGTTCTTAACCGGATCTTAAAATTAATTCAAGAAATTCTCCCTCCTTTTGTTCTAAAACACAATTATCAGGGAAAACTATCTTCTAGTAGTGCCATTATATCCGATAAGTTTTTAAGAATCAAGTCCTTTTTATTTTATATTAAATTTATTGAACATCAAACATTTTGTATGATATACTATTTTAGAAGGAAGTGATGTTTATGAAGATTGAAAAAATCAGTGACAACCAGATCCGTTGTACCCTGACACGTGCCGACCTGGCCGACCGTCAGCTCCAACTCAGCGAACTGGCCTACGGAACCGAAAAAGCCAAATCACTTTTCCGCGATATGATGCAACAGGCAGCCTTCGAATTCGGCTTTGAAGCTGAAGATATTCCTTTGATGATTGAAGCGATACCTTCCGCCGACTCGATTGTGCTGATAATTACGAAAGTCGAGGACCCAGAGGAACTCGATACTAGATTTTCAAAATTTGCACCTTCTTCCATTGCCGATGCCAAGAAGAAAAATGCACCGGGCAAACTGGAAGGAGCAGACAGCTTACTTGATCTGCTCGGAAAGGTTCAGGAATCATTCGAAGCACACGCAGAAAAATCTGTGGAGGCGAAAAAGCCGGCTTCTGATGACACCGGAGAAAAGGAAAGCAGCGGAAGCAGTATCCGTCTCTTCTCATTCCCGGTTATGGAAAATGTACTGAAAGCCGCTCACTTGCTGGCTCCTATGTACCACGGTTCCAACACGCTATACAAAGACGAACAGGAAGATATGTATCTTCTTGCGCTTGCACAGTCCGATCATACAACTGCAGATTTCAACCGTATCTGCAATATGTTGTCTGAATACGGCGCATTGGAGAAGGCTTCCGGGGCAACCTTTGCATTCCTGGAAGAACACTGTGATACATTTATTGCAGGCAATGCTGTGCAGCAGCTCGCTAATATCTAATGAGTGTCTCAACATGCTTTCTGCAAAATGTATGACACACTCCGGAACTTAATACGGATCATATTTTCGTAATATGCAGCGAAAATTCTGAAGACGGATCAGGAAATGTTTAAATTTCCTGATCCGTCTTTTTTCTTAAGCAGCTACTCTTACATACTATGGTATAAAAAAACAGAACCGCCAAACATTATCCTGCTTGGCAGTTCTGTATGATTCTTTATATTATGCCTGGCTTGCTTCCAGTGTTGCATTTAATTTTGCAACTAAAAGGTCTGGATCAATTCCGTGTCCCATAGCTCCCTCTTCGATAGACTCCATCTGAGAATGTGGGCATCCGATGCAACCCATTCCTGCTTCCATCAGATCATCAACAAGCTTTGGACATGTAGAATAATATTTGGAAAGCAGCTCACCAAATGTCATGTCTTTTGTAATCTGTGCCATCTTATCGCCTCCTTTTTGTTTCAGTGTTTCCATTATAGTAGCTTTTTATCATTGTGTAAACATTTTCTGCAAATTTATTCTTAATATTTGACTACTTAAAAGTCAATATGATTTCGGTATTTTTTCAACAAAATGTCATTTTTATAACAACCTTACAAAACGTCCGTTCTTTTTTATCCCCCGAATAATCCCCCGTTTTTCCCACTTTGGGTGTGGATAACGTGGATAACTTTGTGGAAATCCCCATTTTTCTACATTTTTTTGCTATTTTCGTGTGGATAACTTATTTTTCGAATTTGGGATAAGTTTTCCGGATTTTCTTCATTTTATTAAATAAAAGTATATTTTTGGTACATTTGTACATTGTGGATAACCTCGTCTCTTATGTGGATAGTGTGGATAACGAAAAGGGCCGGGGGATTTTTAAAAATCCCCCGGCCCTTTTCGTTTATATTAACCGCCGTACCGTAACAATACTCGTATACGTCGCCGGCAGTATTCCAATTCCTCTTCTGCTGTTAATTGCATTCACAATCTGTCCATTTCCCATATAAATGCCCACATGTCCGTTATACAGGATGATATCACCAGGAACTGCCTGGTCATAGCTGACCGCAGTCCCCACATGTTCCATATCCCACGTTGTCCGTGGAAGTGATATTCCGAAATGTGCAAATACAGATTGGACGAATCCAGAGCAGTCCGCCCCGTTCGTAAGGCTGGTTCCTCCCCAGACATACGGATTGCCAATGAACTGACATGCATAATCTACAACCGCCTGTCCGGTTCCTGTCTCTTTCGTCTGTCCCAAAGCGGCTTCTCTTTGGAATCCCGCCGCTTCATCTTCTCTTGATACAGCATAGGTAAATGCGTTCTCCACATTTCCTACTCTTTGTACAAGTTCCTCTGCTTTTTGCTGTGCTTCATCTCCGACACGTATATATTGTGAATATACATATCCTGTGACATCTCCCGACTGAACTTTCGTCCACTCCCCTGCCGGGCCGATAATCTTCGCTGCGTAATCCGGATATAATTTGCCAACCCATTCGCTTGCTGTTGTCGGCTCACTTCTTACATATAAAAATGAGTGAACATTTGCAAATGCCATATCTGAATACTCTCCTGTTCCCAGATCCGCTGCATGTGCAGATGCCGGAAATGTTGCTATCATTCCAGTTAAAGTAACCAGGCACAATCCTTTTTTAAGAATAGAATCCATAAATTTCCTCCTTTTATGTTTTCTTATCTTTTGTAATTATTACAGAATTGTTACATATGTTACGTTTTTAATTATATCATTCATCCTTATATTGTCAAGTTTTATCTTGTTTTAATCATTTTATTCGCATACCGTTTATTTTTAATTTGTTACATTTTATTACATTATTTCTTTCTTATTGACAAATAATATCATTCCGATTATACTGTAAATATATCAATTATAGTAATTGTTATCATTATCGAAAGGAGGATTTTATGGCTGCTTTAAAATATAGTAAACAGCGGGCCTCTATCAAAGATTATTTAGCACATACCACCGCTCATCCAACAGCTGATACGGTATATCTTCATATTAAAGAAGAATTTCCAAACATCAGTCTTGGAACCGTTTACCGCAATTTGAATCTGCTGGCGGATATCGGCGAAGCACTTCGGATTCCGACCCCTGTTGGTGGTGACCGTTTTGACGGGCGATGCAAACCTCATTACCATGTAGTATGCACAAGCTGTGGAAATGTATTCGATCTGGAGATGGGTGATTCTTATATCCAGAAAGTGAACGAAGAAGCGAACGCATGCTTCGACGGAATCATCGAATCACACACCACTCTTTTCCATGGACTCTGTGCTGAATGTGCAAAGAAAATGAATGAGAATAAATAATAAAATTTATCAAAAACTAATTGACAAACACAAAAGATTATGCTAAATTAATATCAGTAACAATTACTAATATTAATTTAGCAAACATAAGGAACCAACACTAACCAATCCTTATGAAGGCTTTAGCACCAAAAAATTTTTATATAAAAAAGAAAAGGAGATTAACACTATGAAGAAATTTGTATGTACAGTATGCGGATATGTTTACGAAGGAGAAGCTGCACCAGAAAAATGTCCAGTATGTGGCGTTGGAGCTGACAAATTCAAAGAGCAGACAGGCGAAAGAGAATGGGCTGCAGAGCACGTTGTAGGTGTTGCAAAAGGTGTTAGCGAAGACATCTTAGCTGACTTAAGAGCAAACTTCGAAGGAGAATGTTCAGAAGTTGGAATGTACCTTGCAATGGCAAGAGTTGCTCACAGAGAAGGTTATCCGGAAGTAGGATTATACTACGAAAAAGCTGCATGGGAAGAAGCTGAGCACGCTGCTAAATTCGCAGAGCTTCTTGGCGAAGTTGTTACAGACAGCACAAAGAAGAACCTTGAGATGCGTGTAGATGCCGAGAATGGAGCTACAGCTGGTAAATTCGACCTTGCAAAACGTGCAAAAGCTGCTGATCTGGATGCAATCCATGACACTGTTCACGAGATGGCTAAAGATGAAGCTAGACACGGAAGAGCTTTCGAAGGACTTCTTAAGAGATACTTCGGCTAAGAATAACAGATTTAGATATCAGAAGAGCGGATACACCACTTACGGCGTATCCGCTCTTTTTGTTCCATTCATTATTTTTATCCACTATCTGGATCTATGCCATGCGCACATAGATCTTTTTCACCGGCTGGTACAGAACCGCAATTGCGATCACCATAAAGACTGCATTGATCACCGTAGCCGGGAGTGATGTAAATGCTCCCACTGCAGCCGCTGCGAATCCACTTCCCATGATCATCATAGATATGGTTCCCATAATAAATTCCATGATCACGTTGATGCATCCGTAAACCACAGCACAGATCATAGCTGCTCCGTATTCTTTCTTTTTATCACCGGCCGTCTTTTTCTTCAGCATCACAAAGAGCGCTCCGACGATCAGACACTTCAGCGCCGTCTCAACGAAAGTCTTTGGTGCATCCTGCATATATCCGTTTAACATATCAAAGATGGTAAGTCCCAGTGTTCCGGATACAGCTCCTCTCTTTCCTCCCTGGAGTAATAATCCCATCACGACAAATATATGTCCGAAATGAAGAAACGGTGTTCCGACTGCCGCCGGAAGCGGAATCCTGAAAGACTGGATCCCGAGAAATGTAATTGCTGTAAAGAATGCAGTGATCACCAGATTCTTCACCTTATCATTATGCATGGTCTTTCCTGTTGCTGTATTTGTACTCATTGTACTCTTCCTTCCTGTTGTAATATGTAATGAAAAATAAATTCTGCTGAATATATTAGCACGATAGTGGATACGTCCAAACAGCCAGTTATAACATTTCCATGCAGGCCAGTTTATTTTTCACACCAAAGGAAGTCATACCCTCTTAATCTTATATCTTTTAATTCTATCTTTTCACTCGTCAGCAGATTCCGATACACTCCATCTTCCTGCATCCACGCTGTCTTCTCCTGATCGCTAAAGTTGAATATTCCAAAAAATCTTCTTCCCTTATATTCACGTAATATGCAAAGGATACTGTCATCATGCACATCGTATGTATACACATCTGCATCTTTATCAAATGTTATTTCCTGTCCGCGGATCTTTTCCAGCCGGTCAAGAGTCCAGAAGATACTTCCCTGAACGGTTGTGTGATCTTTCTTATTCTCTGCAAGCTCCCAGCGAAGCTTACCACGATGGATATATCTTGAATCTGCACATTTTTCCGGATCCTCTTTGTAACTATAGTCGTTCACCTGTCCCAGTTCATCGCCGCTGTATAACATCGGAATGCCCGACTGTGTCAACATATATGCATGCAGCATAAGATCTTCCCTGATCGCAGTTTCCATCGCTTCTTTGTTTTGTTCAAATCCGGCTTTTTCAATTCCACACATAGATGCAGTTGTCCCGCAGAAACGTGCATCCTGTGTTACCGGATCATCATTATACAATTCTCCGCGGCTTACACTGCCCGCTATTTTTCCCGTAAAATAATCATTCAGGTAACGCTTATGTGGGATTTCTTCCATTCCCCACTGTTTCAGGGTCTCATAATCCAGTCCCCATCCGATATCATCATGACAGCGCAGATAGTTTAAAAATACATACTGTTTCGGCAGGTGGTTCAGAATATCCATCTGTTTTTTCAACAATCGGATATCTTGTGTCGCTATGCTGTTCCAGGTCGTTGCCATGGTAGTCACATTATAAAGCATGTGACATTCCGGTTTTTCTACCGTACCAAAATACGGCACTACTTTTTCCGGTTCCATTACAACCTCACCAAGAAGTAATACGCTCGGACATACAATTTCTGCAATCATACGCATCATACGGACGATTGTATGTACCTGTTTGAGATTTCTGCAGGTGGTTCCTATTTCTTTCCAGATATATGGCACTGCATCAATTCTTACAATATCTATTCCCTGATTTGTCAGATACAGGAAGTTATACATCATCTCGTTAAACACTCTCGGATTGCGGTAATTCAGATCCCACTGATACGGATAAAATGTTGTCATTACATAATGGCCGTTCTCCGGAAGATACGTAAAGTTTCCAGGGGCTGTTGTCGGAAATACCTGCGGTACTGTCTCCTCGTATTTCTCCGGCACCTCATTATTATCATAGAAGAAATACCGGCTCATATACTCTCCTTCGCCATCTCTTGCCCGTTTCGCCCATTCATGATCTTCTGACGTATGATTCATAACAAAATCCATACACACATTGATATCTTCCTCATGACACTTTTCTGCCAGTTCTGCAAGATCTTTCATCGTACCGAGATCCGGACGTACCTTACGGAAATCTGCCACTGCATAACCGCCGTCAGATCTTCCTTTTGGCGTATCCAGGAAAGGCATAAGATGAAGACAATTAATGTTGCATTCTTTCAAATACGGGATTTTTTCTTTTACACCTTGCATATTTCCCGCAAAATTGTCTATATAAAGCATCATACCAAGCATGTCTTTCCTGTGATACCAGCCGGCTTCCTTCTCTCTTTTCGCATCTCTTTCTTTTAGTTTGATACTCCGGTGTCTGTAATACTCATACATCTTGGAACACAGTTCCGCGAACATATCATCATTCTGATAAAGTTCCATGTAAAGCCACCTGAGCTCATCATGATGTTTCTCTAACCTATATTGAAAAATACTATTATTTTTTTCTACTTTTTTTCCCATTTTTATACTCTACTCTTCTGCTGCCAGATGCATCTGGTATGCCTTGAATTCTCCCATTTCCACAGGCATCGGAATTCCTGCTTCCATAAGTGCTGCACCATTATAGCTCTTTCCTGTTTCCGTGTCACGATAGATTGCACTGCATTTCAATCCTTGAAGCTTTACATAATTCACGGTCATATTTCCATGAATTTCCTGCAGTACGACATTCAGAAGAACTTCTTTCTGATCTTCGGATACAAATGCCCATGCTGCATATTCCTCCCTTGCAGGATCAGACAACCGGTAGTACAGTCCCGTCTGGATCAGCGGTGCGAACTTCCGGTATTCTTCTACCTGTAACCGGATCTCCTGCTTCTCTTCTTTGGAAAGTTTTCCAAGATTCAATTCATATCCGAATGTTCCGGCCATTGCCACTACACCTCTAGTATGCAGAGATGTGATCCTTCCGGTCTGATGATTCGGCACTGCTGATACGTGTGACCCCACTGCGGACACCGGATAACCGAATGAAGTACCATATTGGATCTGCAATCTGTCCAATGCATCTGTATTATCACTGCACCAGATCTGCGGTGTATAATACATCATTCCGGCATCAAATCTTCCACCGCCGCCACTGCAGCCTTCGATCAAAAGATCCGGATATCTTGTCACGATCCTTTCCAGAAAATCATATAATCCAAGAACGTAATCATACATGACCCTTCCCTGATCTTCGGTTCCTCTTGAGAACACATCCATAAGGCTCCGGTTCATATCCCATTTTACATACTCAATATTTCCCTGATCCAGGACTTTACAGATCTGGTCAAATATATGATCTACAACTTCTTTTCTTGAGAAATCCAACACCAGTTGATTTCTTGCATGAACCGGATTCCTTCCCGGAATAGTAAGTGCCCAGTCCGGATGTTCTCTGTACAGATTACTGTCTTCAGAGATCATCTCCGGCTCCACCCAGATTCCGAATTTTACACCCAGGTCATTGATCTTCTTTATCAGATCTCCCAGTGTCCCCCCAAGCTTTTTCTCATTGACAAACCAGTCCCCGAGACCGCTGTTATCGTCATCACGTTTTCCAAACCATCCGTCATCCAGCACCAGCATATCAATGCCTGCATTCTTTGCCTCTTTTGCCAGTTCATATAAGGTGTCACCATCAAAATCAAAGTACGCAGCTTCCCAGCTGTTCACCAGAACCGGACGGACACTTTCTTTGTACTTTCCTCTGCAGATATGCTGTCTGATACATCTGTGCAGATTCTGCGAAAGAAGGTTCATTCCACTTCCGG
Organism: Dorea sp.; assembly: GCF_977044405.1. Classification (NCBI taxonomy): domain Bacteria; kingdom Bacillati; phylum Bacillota; class Clostridia; order Lachnospirales; family Lachnospiraceae; genus Dorea; species Dorea sp. The sequence continues at coordinate 39,115 of NZ_CDRRQK010000005.1, read as the reverse complement.
AAAAAGTAAGAAGCACCTCCGGTGTATAGAATGTTTCTCCTTCTGCCAGCGGATACGAGAACATCTCATCCTGCAGCCCCATAAGTGCACGTGTCTGTCCAAACTGATCTTTCAGTGTCTCACCTTTAAAATTTCCGCTATATACGAAAGACATCGCATAACAATTTCCATACTGATCCGTCGTATGCTCATCCGCGAGGATCATCATCGGATTATACTGATGGCTTGAAGTTCCTCTTACACTTCCGATCACATGACTTCCATGTGTGACCGGTTCTCTCTGCATCGTTCTCTCCATTGCATGTCTTCCGTAAAATGTCAGAAGATCATATTTCCCCTGAACAAAATCCAGACATGCAGACTGCGCTTTCCTGATACATATCTTTCCTTCGCCACGATAAACGATCTTCTCACTTCTTGTGATCACATCATAATCAGGAAGCACACCATACTGCAATGTAACTTCTACGCCTGTAACCGCATCTTCCATTACGATCTCCAGTGTCTGGCTCTCCGTCTCATCCGCATAGACTGCCGGAAGACCTGGAACCTTGTATTTTCCATTGAAAATGTGATGCGAACGGTAACGCAGGTCACACGCTGTGCTTCCATCTGCATTTTCGATGATCAGTGCCGTGCTTCTGTAATCTCCGGTTCCATAGGAAGGATACTCCTGCGGAAGTGCATCCATAGAATATGTTCTGTCATCCCCTGCATCAAACGGATTTCCAGAGAATCCCCTGTCATAATACGTCAGCAGATAATCCATGCAGCTTCCATCTGTTTTCTTTCCATAATACAGGTGCAGGAGGAACCCATAAGGGTCCACCTGCATCTGATACGTTGTATTCTTTGTCTGTATTGTAAATGTCCTGTCTGATTTACTGTAAACAATTCCCATCTTTCAGTCTCCTTTTTATGTCTTTGATCCGATTTGTATTTTCTTTATTTTACAGCTCCATTTACCACACCGTTCAAGATATGCTTCTGACAGATCAGATAGAAAATCAGGATCGGCAGAAGTGCCAACAGGTAAGAGGCAAATGCCAGGTTATAGTTCGTTCCAAACTGTGTCTGGAAATTAAGCTGTGCCAGCGGCAGTGTGTTCTTTCCTGTGCCTGACATAATAACCAATGGTGTCATAACATCGTTCCATGTTCCAAGTGCTGTCAGAACCGCAACCGTTGCATGCATTGGTTTCATGATCGGAAAGATGATCTTCCAATAAGTGGTCCATGTACTTGCTCCATCCACGCATGCTGCCTCTTCCAGCGCTCCCGGAATGTTTGTCAGATATCCGGAATACAACAGCACATTCATCGGCATATAAAATACCAGATATAAGATAATCACTCCGGCTCTGTTCGCAAGTCCCATCTGCGCCGTCTGTTTTACGACCGGCATCATCAGGATTGCAAAAGGTACGAACATACCACTAACAACATAAAAATAAATAAACTTATAAAATTTACTATGTGCCTTATTTCTTGCAATTGCATATCCAAGCAGTGAATGGATCAGCATTGCAAGCACTACCGTCACAACTGTGATCAGCAGACTGTTTCCCAATGAGTTCCAGAAATCTGTCACTTTCATCGCCTCTGTAAAATTGCTCAGACTGAAATGTTTTGGAAGCGATAAGATTCCTGCGACATCATTCGTCATTTCCGAAGGTTTCTTCAGCGCAATGACAACAGTCATATATAATGGAAATACTACAGTGATCAGCCCTGCGATCAAAAGAATCGTTACAGGCCAGTTTATTCTTTCTTTCCCAACTTTTTTCATTACAACTGTTCCTCCTTCTTACCGGTGATAGTCAACTGCATTACCGAAATCACTACAATCACAATAAAGAAAATAACTGCATTTGCACTTTGGAATCCAAACTGTCCGCCACTCATTCCGTTATTATAGATCAGATATGAGATGGATTCTGTACTCTGGGCAGGACCTCCTTTTGTCAATGCCATGATCTGATCAAATACCATCAGGAAGTTTTTCACACTCAGAACCATATTAATAGAGAAAAATGGAACAATCAGTGGAAATGTCAGGTTCCTGAACTTCTTCCATCCTGTGGCGCCATCAATGGCACCTGCTTCATATACATCCTCCGGAACCGTCTGAAGTCCCGAAATATAAATGATTGTGTTCATTGCTATCGACTGCCATGCACACACGATCACAATCGCGATCCACGCAAGATTTGTATTCGAAAGCATACTGGAACTAAATGTCTTACTTCCGATCATTTTTCCAAATACAGGGAGGATATACGTAAAGAAATAGTTGAAAATATATCCTACCACCAGTGCTCCCAGTACATTCGGGATAAAATATGCACCTCTGAGTGCGCTTTTGAACTTAATCTTACTATTTAGTCCGAGTGCCAGCAAAAGACTCAATACATTTGTCAAAATTGTCGCCGCAATTGCCAGCTTAAATGTAAAGATATATGAGCCTCCGACTCTGGAATCGGTAAACAGATCTTTATAATTACGAAGCCCTACCCAGTCGTAATTTCCGTATCCTTTAAAATTGGTAAAACTGTAGATGACACCTTTGATCAGCGGCAGCGTATTGAAGCAGAAAAATAATGCAACAATCGGAATCGTGATCAGAAGAAATGTCCGCTTTCTATCATTTAATTTATTCTTTTTCATCGTACTAACTCCTTGAACTTCCGTATTACCAGTAACTTATCTGTCTTATTCATTATGTGATTTCTCGTAATCTTCCACTTTACGGATAATATCACGATTATATCTTACCCAGTCTGTATCAAATTTCTTAAGAAATGCCTTGCTGTCTTTTTTCATCAGGAATGTCTGGATCTGTGCGTCTACCGCCATTTCCGATGGATAATAATGATCCTGGTAGTCAGACATTTTTCCTTCTTTTATATATTCTTTCATTCCTTCAAGGGTTGGTGGCAGTTCAAAATCCCCCTCTTTACAAGGAACCGCCTTCTGCGCATCCAGATATGCCTGTACATTCTCATCTTCCAGGAGAAAATCTAACACTTCATATGCTGCCTCTTTATTTTTGCAATCTTGCATTACGCAGAACTGAAGATCTATTCCTGAGTTCAACTTATTTTCTTCTTTGTTATTACTTGCCGGCATTACAAATGAATCAATCTCCATATCCGGATTCACCGTCTGGATCTGTGGAATTGCATAACTTCCGATCGTATACATTGCGGATTCACCTTTTGCAAACGCCGTACATGCCCCGTTGTAATCATATGCAAACGGGTCATCCGGTCCATATGGAAGCAGCTCCAGCATACGTTCTGCCACTTCTTTATATTCCTTCGAAAATGTTGTCTTTCCGCGGTTCACCTGTGCACACACATCTGCGGGTGCAAGATCTACCGCGACCGCATTCCACGGTGCAAGACAAGTCCATGTATCTTTAAATCCAAAATAAAATGGCTGGATTCCTGCATTCTGTATCTCCTGACACAGGCTCATAAGTTCATCCCATGTAGTTGGTATTTTCCATCCATGTTCTTCGAACATTTCCTTGTTGTAAAGAATTCCTGCTGCATTTGCAACGTATGGCACCGCATAAGTTCCTTTTTCCGGAACAAATTCCAGATTTTTATCAATTTCTTTGTATGCCTCTTTAATATTTTCCAGACCTTTATAGTCGGAAATATCCATCAACATGTCAGAATCGATAAAGTTTGAATAGTTCACGTCTCCTCCGATTCCAATAATATCCGGATTATCTTCCCTGATAAATCTCGTCTTCAAAACAGTCATTGCATCATTCGGAGATTCAATTGTAAGATGAATATTATCATGTGTACGGTTGAATTCTTCTTCTATTTTCTCAAATGTTTTTACTGCTTCCGGCTTATACTGCACAAGTTCTATTTCTGTCTTTCCTGTCTTCTCCTTCTGCCCGCATCCCTGCAGTGTCATAGCCCCAGCCATCGTAAGAACCAGTCCGGCACTTACCAGTTTCCTGTACTTCCTATGCATGTTTTCAACTCCTTTTGCTCCGTTCCTTCCTGATTTTGAACCTTTCCCGGGATATTTACTTGTTTTCATCGTCAGGTTTTTTTCATTTCTTATTTACAATTGAATTGTAACATACCCTTATGCGTCTATAAATATCATTATATTATATGTTTTATTGTAAAATGCGATTTTTTCCGTTATATATTGAAGTTATCTAGCATTTTGGTATATACTGTTTTAAAAAGGAGGATTCCTATGAGTAATCTTTTATTTTCCGTTTTCCCAAATGAAAATTTTGTCGATATCGGACTTTATCAGTATGGCTGGGAACAATGTGAACCTTCCCATTCTTTCGGGCCTGCCGCCAGAAACCATTATATCTTTCACTATGTGATATCCGGAACCGGAACTTTAATGGCCGACGATTCCTCTGGCAATACAATAAAATATCAGGTAAAAAGCGGACAGGGCTTTATGCTATTTCCTAATCAGATCAATACTTACATCGCAGATCAGGATCTCCCATGGGAATATACCTGGATTGAATTTGACGGGCTCCGTGCCAAAGAGATTGTCTCTACTGCCGGACTCAGTCCGGATCATCCGGTCTATCATGCCGGTTCGAAGGATCTTCGCAATGAAATGATGAACGAGATGTTATATATTGCCAGACATCCCGGTTCCTCCTCCGAATCACCGTTCCATATGATCGGACATTTGTATCTCTTTTTGGATTATTTCATGCGTTCTGCTGCTACAGTGCGCATGAACCAGAGCGGGAAGATCAGAGATTTTTACATCAAAGAAGCATTATCTTATATTGAGCAAAATTTTCAGAACAATATTACCATTGAAGACATTGCTTCTTTCTGTGGTCTGAACCGGAGTTATTTCGGAAAGATTTTTCACGACTCCATCGGAAAATCCCCACAGGAATTTCTGATCAGCTACCGCATGACAAAAGCTGCTGAGCTTTTAAAGCTGACTTCTCTTTCCATTGCTGACATCGGAAATGCAGTTGGATATCCGAACCAGCTTCATTTTTCACGCGCATTTAAAAATGTATATGGAACTTCACCAAGAAGCTGGCAGAATGCAAACCGACTCGCTCCTGCAGATAATTAATGGAGGATAACAATGAACCAAAAAACAACCTACAATATCGGAGTCCTTATTGGGGGAAGCCATACTTATTTTCCAAAGGAACATATCCGTGGTATCACCGATGCTGCAAAAGAACTGAATATAAATATTTGCTTTTTCCTTGGAACACAGACCAAAGATTTTTTTGAAGATATCCTTGGTGAAACCCATAAAGACTCTTTTGATTATCAATTCAATACCATCCATGACTATAGTCTCATGGCCGGTCTTGACGGACTGATCATCAACTACGGAACACTGGGACTTCGGATGAAAAATGAAAGTGCAAAACAATTTGCCCTGAAATTCAATTCGATTCCAACTGTATTCCTTACCGAACTCATCGATGCACCCAACTGCCATTCCCTGATCTGCGATAATACACAGGGGATACATCTGGTCATGGAACACTTAATCCAGAAGCACCATTGTCATAAAATACTTTTTGTAGCAGGTCCTACGCAGAACACAGATGCAACTGAACGAAAGACCGCTTATCTTGAAATGATGCACAAATATAACCTTCCGGTAACCCCTGCTATGATTGCCCAGGGTGATTATTCTGAGTTTGTAGACAGGCAGGTGAATCAACTGCTGGATGATAATCCGGATGCACAGGCTATCGTATTTGCCAATGATGAGATGGCATTTACCGCTTACCGCGTATGCGAAAAACGTGGTCTTACAGTCGGACAGGACATCCTGATCACCGGATTTGATAACTGTGAACGGGCTTCCGGTATGGATCCTTCTCTTACAACCGTTCAGCAAGATGGCGTACTGATGGGGAAAATGGCTGTATATGACTTATTCGACAAACTCAATGGCAAAGAAGTACAGTCGCGCATAGTCCCTGTTTCCCTGTGTGTAAGAGAATCCTGCGGCTGTCAGCTTCAATCCACGGAATCCTTTCATCCCCCGGTCGATCTGACCGAACAGATACAACGGCTGAACCGCACAATAACCAATATGAAGCTTGAACTAATCAGTTTCCAGCGGAAATCCTGGTTTTTCCCATTTCTTGCGAGAAAGCTCAATGCATGTAAAGATGACGAACATGCATTTCTTCTGGAAGCCATGAAAAATATGCGTGAGCTTCAGGCTAAATGTATCTACCTTTTTCTACTGGATGAGCCTATCGTATACCACGAAAACGAAAAATGGGCCTGTCCGCAGACTTTAAAACTTGCTGCCTATTCTAAGGATAATGAGATCAAAGCCTTTCATCCTTATGACAGACAGCCGGTAACTGCCGAGAACGGCCTCTGCCAGCTAATGACCGATGAAGAAAATCATCAATTTATGGTGTTCCTTCTTTTCTCCGGTGAAAAGCAGTATGGACTGCTGGCCTGTGATATACAGCAGGAAGCATTCCCTTTCTTCTTTGTGATCAGTCTTCAGATCGGACTTTCGCTTTCTTATCTGGAGATCAGCAAAGCTGAAGCGCTCCGCCACCGGGAAATGTCCAGGGATATGGAACTGATCCGGGAACGCAACCGCATTCTTGGTAAGCTTTCCAATTACGATGAACTTACAGGGCTTCTGAATTTAAGAGGATTTACCGAACAGCTTACAGAATTCTGTAAGCATGAACAGAATCAATGCGCTTATATTATATGTGGGGATCTGGATCACCTAAAAGAAATCAATGATACCTGGGGACACCCTGCCGGCAATTTTGCTTTGCGTGGTGTTGCCCGGATACTGGAGGGCTGCCTTCGCCGGCAGGATACACTTGCCCGTGTAGGCGGGGATGAATTTCTGATCCTCCTAAACTGTGAAGAAGGCGAGTTTGACAGCATTTTCCGTAAACGTATCAAAGATGCCTGTAATACTTTTAATGCGCAGTCAGAAAAGCCATTCCTGGTAGAAATTTCACTGGGCATCGCCCGGTTCCATCCAACTCCTGGCATGGATACGCAGGAAATCATAGCTCTTGCCGACCAGGATCTTTACGAAGCAAAGAAACACCGCAGGAAATCCATCCGGCGGCCTGAAGCGTCTTAGTTCTATTTCACTTTAAAAAATGAGAGTATTGCAATTTATGGCCTTACTCTCATTTTTTAATAGTTTTAAATTCAAAATATTTTCCTTTTTCCACTTGATTTTTTTCATCCCCTGGTATAATATACACATATAGTAAACATAGTATTCAAAACTACATGTCACATTTTCGATATTCAGGAGGTGCATGATTATGGCAGAGCAGTTAACAGAACACATCAAAGACCCAGGAAGTGCAATCACACATTTTATTGGAATGCTGATGGCAATATTCGCAGCAATTCCGCTACTGATAAAAGCGGCGCGTGAACCAAGCAGAATCTACATCATCGCAATTACTATTTATGCGGTCAGTCTTATCCTGCTGTATGCGGCCAGCACAACTTACCATACATTCAACAAATCACGAAAAGTAAATACCATTCTTAAAAAGATCGACCACATGATGATCAGCGTATTGATCGCCGGAAGCTACACTCCGATCTGTCTGCTGGTACTTGGCGGTAAGACCGGACTCATCCTTCTTACGATTGTATGGGCATTTGCAATTGCCGGAATCCTGATCAAGGCATTCTGGGTATTCTGTCCAAAATGGGTTTCATCCGTGCTTTACATCGGAATGGGATGGACCTGCGTACTGGCATTCACACAGTTACTCAATTCCTTAAGCCCGGCGGCTTTTGGATGGCTTCTTGCCGGTGGTATCATCTATACAGTTGGCGGCGTTATCTATGCTTTGAAGCTTCCGATTTTCAACAGCAAGCACAAATATTTCGGAAGCCATGAGATCTTTCATCTGTTTGTTATGGCCGGAAGTGCCTGCCACTTTGTGGTGATGTATGCTTTCGTACTTTAATACAAACCCCAAAGAGCCCACATCATGCCTGCGATATTATTTCATATAATATCTTTCCAGACTTGATGTGAGCTCTTTTTATTTTCGTCCTGTTATTTTTTTCTCTTATTCCGCCAGTTCTTTTGCTTCTCTTGTAAGCTTCTTAATCTTCTCAAATTCACCTGCTTTAATCATATCCCCTTTTACCATCCAGCTTCCACCGCAACAAAGGATCTTATCGCACGCCAGATAGTCTTTCAGATTCTTTGTATTGATTCCACCTGTAGGCATGAATTTTAACATATTATATGGTGCTGCCATTGCCTTGATCATTGCAAGTCCACCCGACTGTTCTGCCGGGAAGAATTTTACCACTTTAAGTCCTCTTTTTACTGCCTGTGCAACTTCCGATGGTGAGATACATCCTGGAAATACCGGTATATTTTTCTCAATACAGTAATCAACAATTTCCGGATCGAATCCCGGGCTTACGATAAATTTGGCTCCGGATTCTACTGCCTTGTCTACCTGATCTGTTGTAAGGACAGTTCCTGCTCCGACCAGCATATCCGGATAGACTTCTGTCATAATGCGGATAGACTCTGCTGCTTCCTCAGTACGGAATGTTACTTCCGCACATGGAAGGCCTCCTTCTACCAAAGCTTTTGCCAGCGGTTCTGCGTCTTTCGCATCATCTAAAACAACAACCGGTACAACTTTTAACTCTGCAAATAATTCTTCTATTGATTTCATTTTTTCCACCTGTTTTCCTGTTATTCAATAATCTCAATGTTCTATATCGTGTATCATTTTATCTCTCATCTGAAGATTCTATACTATGTCCCTTCTTTATCCTTCATATAAAGATCTTATATCGTATATCACCTTTATCTTTTTATATCAAAATTCATATTCATAACATGCCGGATCAATGACACATCATCCGTAATATTTCCATCCCCATGAAGTGTATGCTTAATAGCACTGGCGGCTACCGCAAAGTTCGCCACATCCTCCGGCTGGTATTCATTCATCAGTGCATAGATGATCCCACTGACAAATGCATCCCCGCCGCCTACTCTGTCCAGAATATTAAATGTAAGCGTTCTGCTCTCATATGTCTTCCCTCCATACCACACATATGCTTTCAGACTGTTTTCACTGCAGCTCGGGGAATATCTTACATGTCTGGCAATGCATTTTATATTCGGATACCGTTTCACGAATTTTTGAAATACACTGTCCTGTTCTTTCAGATTTGGCTGGTATGGAATATCATCTTTCACATCTCCATTTTCATGATGTTCCTCATCCTTCCATAAATGATATGGCTCGATTCCCATCAGTACATCTACATATGGAAGACACTCCGTACAGAAATCTCTTGCTTCTTCCCAGCTCCATAAAGTGCTTCTGAAGTTACCGTCAAAGCTGACCATCATTCCCTTTTCTTTGGCAATCTTCAAGCTTTCCATGACTAGTTGTCTGCAGGAGCCCCCAAGTGCAGGAGTGATTCCGCCAAGATGCAGCCATGTATGTCCGTCCAGTACTTTTTCCAGATCAACCCGGGAGAAATCATATTCATCAAATGCACTGTGCTTTCTGTCATAGATCACTTTGCTTGGCCGGATTCCATACCCCGTCTCCAGATAATACGTTCCAATTCTGTGTGTCGGAGTCTCTTCCGGTGTACTTAAGATTACAGGAGCACAATCTACATCATTGCTTCTTAACATACGGACTGCACTTTTTCCAAGGCTGTTATCCGGTACTACTGTAAAAAACGAGCTGTCTATTCCAAGATTTGCCAAAGATACTGCTATATTTGCTTCACTTCCACCATAGATTGCTTCAAAACTTGTTGCATTTCTGATTTTTTCGCAATCAGGCGGTGTGAGACGAAGCATAATTTCTCCCATTGTGAGAAATCTTTCCTTTTTTGTGATTCTTTGTTTCATCTTTCTTTTCCCTTTTTATTCTTATTTTCTATACTCTATACTTTACACTTCTACTTTTCAGCAATTCTATTGTCATTCTCAATACTAATACTCCAGATATGCACCTTTCATCGGACTTGCAGCATGCTGGCTAAACAGACGAAGTACACCTTTTTTATATTTCGGTTCTCTTGGTGTCCAGTTTTTACGGCGTTCTTCCAGAATCTTATCGATTTCCTCCATTGACTTACACTCTCCTGCTACTCCGATGATATTCAGCTTTCTCTCCATCACATCAATCTCGATCAGGTCCCCTTCTTCTACCAGTGCGATCGGGCCTCCATCAACAGCTTCCGGACTGCAGTGTCCGATCACCGGACCGGTAGATGCTCCTGAAAAACGTCCATCTGTGATCAGTGCAATACTCTTTCCTAATTCCTTATCACTGCTGATAGCCTCTGATGTATAGAACATCTCCGGCATACCGCTTCCTTTCGGTCCTTCGTAACGGATAAATACTGCGTCACCTTTCTGTACTTTATGTTTTAATACCGCATCCAGACACTCTTCCTCACTGTCAAATGGTCTGGCTCTTAATACAGACTTGAACATTTCTTTCGGACATGCGGTATGTTTGATGACTGCTCCTTCTGGTGCAAGATTTCCTCTCAGTACTGCGATACTTCCATCCGTTCCGATTGCTTTATCGTATGGTCTTATAATATCTTCTTTTGTAACCTGTACCCCATAACGTTTGTTGAATTCCTGCAGCCATTTGTCACATTTCTCATAAAAACCATTCTGTTTTAATTCTTTCAGATTTTCCCCCAGTGTCTTTCCTGTCACTGTCATCACATCCAGATGCAGATGTTCTTTGATCTCTTCCATGATCGCCGGTACACCACCTGCATAATAGAAGCACTCTGCAGGCCACTTTCCTGCCGGGCGGATGTCCAGAAGATATCTGGCATTACGGTGTAATCTGTCAAATGTATCTCCTGTGATCTCAATTCCGAATTCATGTGCAATTGCCGGAATATGTAACAGACAGTTCGTACTTCCGGAGATTGCAGCATGAACCAGAATTGCATTTTCAAAACTATCCATCGTCACGATATCTGATGGAAGCATATGTTCCATAGTTGCAAGTTTCACAGCCTGACGGCCTGCCTCTCTGGCAAATTCCAGGAGATCCGGGCTTGTTGCCGGCATCAGCGCACTACCTGGAAGTGCAAGTCCCAGTGCCTCTGCCATGATCTGCATAGTGGATGCTGTACCGATAAATGAACATGCTCCGCAGCTTGGGCAGGCATTACATTTTGCCCAGTCCAGCTTTTCCTGGTCAATCTCGCCACGTTCATACTTTGCACTGTACATTCCCAACTGTTCCAGTGTCAGCATCTCAGGTCCTGCATTCATCGTTCCCCCCGGCACTACAACCGATGGAATATCCACACGGGCAAGTCCCATAAGGTTTCCCGGCATACCTTTATCACAACTTGAAAGGTATACACCTGCATCAAATGGTGTGGCATTCGCATGGATCTCTATCATGTTTGCAATCATTTCACGACTTGCCAGACTGTAGTTGATTCCGTCTGTTCCCTGGCTTTCCCCATCGCAAATATCTGTGCAGAAATAACGTGCTCCAAATCCACCCGCTTCTTCCACACCTTTTCTTACTTCTTCTACTAATATATTCAGATGTCCGCTTCCCGGATGGCTGTCACCATACGTACTTTCGATCATAACCTGCGGCTTACTTAAGTCTTCTTTTTTCCATCCTGTTCCGATACGGAGTGGATCTAATTCCGGTGCTAATTTTCTCATTTCCTGACTTTTTAATTCCATATTATATTTCCTCCTGTTTTATTATTTATCTGTAAAACAAAATGCTTATTCTCTAATCTTCGTAAAACATTTTCTACGAAACAACGAACCATACGATCGTTGCACCGACAATTCCTACCATACCAACAATTGTCTCCATTACTGTCCATGTCTTCAGGTTGGTCTTTTCATCTACTTCAAATAATGACTTTGAGAGCCAGAATCCTGAATCATTGACATGGCTGAATGCAGTACCTCCTGCTGCGATCGCAATCGTAAGGGTTGCCAGCTGAAGCTGTGACAGATCTGCTACCATCGGCATGGATGCGATAATACCTGCTGCCATTGTCATGGATACAGTCGCAGATCCCACCGATACCCTGACTACTGCGGCTACAAGGAATGCAACCAGAACCATTGGAAGCGGTAAGCCTCCGACAAAGTTTCCGAACAATTCTCCGATTCCTGTATTCTGAAGGATAAATCTTAACATTCCTCCACCAGAGATCAGAAGAATAATATTTCCACAGGAATGTAATGAATTCGTCATAACATTCGTGATTTCAACAATACTGAATCCACCTGGCAGGCCAAGGAATAACATGGCACATATTGTGGAGAGCAATAATGCAATTACCGGTGTTCCTAAGAATTCCAATACCGGTTGTACCGGTTTCATAAATGGAATAATTGATGATAATGTATTTAAAATTATCAGGAACAGCGGGAGAAGAATGATACAGACGATCAGACAGAAATTCGGTCTTTTTCCCGTACTTTTCTGCTGTGCTTCTTTTTCATTCTCCAGATAAGAACTTGGTACCGGACAGTCAAATTTCTTGCCGGCATATCGTCCAAATACTGGTCCTGCCAGGATCATAGCCGGAATACCGATGATGATTCCAAGCATAATTACATAACTCAGTTCCACATTCAGCATCTCTGCTACCAGAACCGGTCCCGGTGTCGGTGGAACAAATGCATGTCCGATCGCCAGACCTGCAAGGAGTGGGATCGAATAACAAAATACAGATTTTTTCGTTTTACGTGCAATTCCGAATGCAACCGGAATAAGGATCAGAAGTCCCGATTCAAAGAATACCGGCATACCTACAATCAATCCTGTAATTCCCAGTGCCCACGGTGCTTTCTTTTCACCAAATACCTTTAACAGCGTATCTGCAATAACTTCCACACCACCGGACACCTGCAGAATCGCTCCGAACATGGAACCAAGTCCGATCAGTATCGCAATGGTCTGCAGCGTAGTTCCTACACCTTCCGCCAGTGTATCTGTAATCATACTAAATGGCATCCCCGCTACCAGTGCGATGATCAACGCTGATGACATAATCGCAATGAACGGTTGTATCTTTACTTTAATAATCAAAAATAGCAATACAGCAAATCCCAGAAGAGCTCCTATGATCAGCCGTTCTGGAGAAGCAGTAAAATCACTCATTGTTCTTCCTCCTGAAATATCTTTTTTCTCTTTTTCTTACTTATTTTATTCTGTTCTTATTCTGTTACATCCGGCGCCTCTGTTGAATGTGACTACAATATAACAACCGCTTGTTTTTTATTCAATACATATGATGTATATAATTCGATTTGTACATAATACGCAAAACAGGCAGTGATTTTTGTTCTGATCACTGCCTGTTTTTGTCTATTATCACCATATTCATTTGTAAGACGTTTTTCCGCTATTGCAAACGTCAGACGTATCTTTTCACTGATTTTTCTGCTTTCTTCTTTCTTCCAGAAGTTCCATGATCACCTGCCTGTTGTATGTCAGATGCATATTCATCGCACACTTGGCCCCGACCGCATCTCTATGCTCAATTGCAGTCACAATTGCCCTGTGTGTCTCCAGTGTCTCCCTCATAAGACTCCTGTATGTAATATTGGCAAATGTCACAACCGAAGTATTAATAACCGGGATCAGTTTTTCCACTACAATGTTGCTGCTCAGTTTTGCCAGATAGCTGTGGAATTCTATATCTTTGTAAATATGATCATGTCCCTGCTTATACAACATTTCAACTTCTTCGCACAGTGTCTGCAAATGTCTTATCTCTTCCTTCGTTGCTTTTCTGCATGCCCACATGACAATTTCCGGTTCTATCATCAAGCGTACATCAAAAAGATCCAGTGCCAGTTGATATCTGTCTTTAATCTGCCCGAATCCCAGCACATCATTTTCCATATATACCGTACTGATCACATATGTTCCATCTCCACGTCGTACTTCCAAGACTCCCCGGCTTACTAATCCTTTTACAGCCTCCCGGACCGTACTTCTTCCAACTTTGAAAAATTCTGCTAGTTCGAATTCATTCGGAATCTTTTCTCCAATCTCAATCTGCCTATCTAAAATATATTTCATCAGACGATCTTCTGTTTTTTGACCCAATGTTTTCTTCACTTCTGTTTTCTTTTGGTACATAATTACTCCTTATCCACATTCCTTTTCACACAGATTTTCACAGCCTTTGATCAGTGCTTCCTTCGCCTTCCGCGTAAGCTGCTTGATTGCATATTCCCGGCTCATCGCCTCATTCTTGGTATCATGCGCTTCATAATATACAAGCTTCACCGGTCTTCTGGTCTTCGTATATTTTGCGCCTTTTCCACTGTTATGTGCTTTCATACGTTTTTCCAGGTCGTTCGTCCATCCGGTATATAACGTTCCGTCTGCACATTTTACAATGTATGTATAGTTCATTGGTTTCCCTTCTTTTATCCACATATGGATTCGTTTTTTCTGAAATAATCCACTATATTTTATAAATTATCCTCCTGGATGTCAATGTTATCCCCACTTCAAAAAGGGACGGGGATTTTTTAAAAAAACTCCGTCCCTTTTTGTTCTTTTTGTTGGTTCTATTAATCCTGATCCGCCGTATACTCCACCGGATTCACCGGCTGTCCGTCTTTTCGCATCTCGAAGTACACATTGCATCCTTCTTTGCTGTAATACTTGGTTGGCTGGCTCACATAGCCAAGCACACTCTTCGCTTCTACATAATCCCCGACCTTCACAGGTACTTCTTTCAGCTGTCCGTATAGCAATTCATATCCATTGCCGATATCCACATTGACCGTTGTTCCGGTCTGTGCATTAACGTCTATGGACTTGATGACTCCTGGTGCGCCACACAGTACCTGATCGCCTTCTGCTCCTTCGATGATTACTGCCGGATTATACCTGTACTGGTCAAGCGTCTGGAAATATACTGTCTTATCCATACTGTAGCTCATGATCACTGCCCCGTTCACCGGCCACAGGATGTAGCTGTCTTCGGTAAAATTAATGTTATGACCGGCTCCGGAAGTTGTCTGTACTGCGCCTGTCGTTGTATCCGAAGTTCCGTCTTCTCTTGTACTTGTTCCATCTGTTCCGGTTTCATTACCGTCTGTTCCAGTCACATCCGTTCCGCCTCCGCTTTTTCCTGTACCGGTTCCGGATGTACTGCTCTTACCTGTCCCTGCATCACCACTCTCTGATCCAGTATCCTCTGTGTTACCGTCCGTATCCTCATTTTTTATCTTGGATGTTCCTGTTTCTTCTGCCTTCTGGCTGTCTTCTGTTTGTTTCGTCTGCTCTTCCGCCTTTGCCAATTCATCTTTCTGCGTCTTTTTGTAATCACTGAATGTATATGTTCCTGCTATCGCAATTGCCGCCACAAAACATAATACTGCTGCTACGGTTGCACGCCGTTTGGACATTGACGGTTTCTGATTTTTATTCATTTCATCACCACCTCTGACACTATTTTTGCCAGTTTATGATGACATTATTCTTTTGTTCTGTTTTTATTTTGCAAATATTTTTATCTGAATTTCTTCGATTATCTATGCAGCATTCCGTTGTTAATATCTGCCTTCCCCCTGCAATCATTTTACATATATTGTCATTATTTCTGCTCCTCTACATTCTTTATAATCTCCGTCACTTCTCTGATCTCGGTTCCTTCAAAAAAATATTTCAATATTTTTTTATAACTCTTTTTCTCTTTTGCCATTTCATTTGCCGTGTACTGGCTCATGCCGATTCCATGTCCGATGCCCCTTGTCGTCACCCACAATTTGTCATGATAGCGTTGAAGCGTGAAACAGCTGGACGGAAGGCTGTATCTGTTGCGGAATTCTTCACCACTGATTGTCTCTTCCCCAACCCGCACTTTTAATACATAACCGACAGAATCTGTTTCTAGGATTTCTATATCTGTTGTTTCTATTTTCTTTTCATTCTCCCCCAGCACTCCAGTCTGCAATTCATTCTCCGCTTCCGCATCCGCCGGACACTCTACACTCTTCAGATAGGGATAATCTTCTTTTCCAAGGACTTCTTTTGCATCTCTTGTATATCCGTTACTCAGCTTAAAAAATGGTGTCATTGCTAATCCTTCTCCATAAAACAATACTTGTCCTGTCGTCTCTTCCAATGCATCTTTTAGCTTTCTGTAATTCTGTGTATACTGCATTCCCCAGGCTGCTTTCATCTGCTTTGCAGTCCAGTATTCTTCCTCCAGTGTGCCGTCATTTCCAGTCTCCTGTATCTTCCGGCAGACTTCTGTTCTTACAAGAACCGCCTGGACCTTGAGTGCTTCTGCTTCATAGTCTGCCGGGATCTCTTTTGCCAAAATTCCAACGCAGTAATCTTCTAACGGTATCTGCCCGCCATTTTTTAGCTTCACAGTCATCGCATCTGATTTAGATACACGGAACACTCCCGGGCCATTTATCATCGAAGTCATAATATAAGAAAACAATAAGATGATAACTATATACCGCCCGGCCCGCTTTAACCGGCTCCACAAACTCTGAATCTTATAATTATTTACCTTATCCCACTTCACCCTTCTCCACCTCCCCCCGACATGAAGTCCACCTTTTCACGTCCCCGTAGCTCACACGTGGCTCACAACACACAAAAAAGCCCTCCCATACCTCAAATGTATGAGAAAGCTTTTCTTATTATTCCATCTTATCATCAGCCACAGAACCCCGAAAGCTCTGTCACTGAAATATTCATATCAACAGTCTCTTAGTAGTCCAGTTCTGCCTCTTCTACTACGACATGATCCAGATGCCAAATATCATCTACATATTCCTGGATTGTTCTGTCTGCTGAGAATTTACCACAGCATGCACTGTTCTTAAGAGCCATTCTTGCCCATTTATCTGTATCTTTGTAAGCTTCCATAGCGCGTGCCTGAGCATCTGCGTAAGAACGGAAGTCTTTTAAGATAAAGTACATATCTGCTTTTGATCCACCCTGGTTGTTCAAAAGGCTGTTGTAAAGATCACGGTACATCTCTTTATCTCCGTTAGAATATGTTCCGTCTACCAGCTGGTCTACAACTCTTCTGATCTCTGGATCATTGTTGTAGATATCGTATGGATTGTATCCACCGTTCTGCTCGTAGTTGATAACTTCGTCAGCACTCAGTCCGAAGATAAATGCATTGTCGATTCCAACTTCGTCTACGATCTCTACGTTCGCTCCGTCCATTGTTCCAAGAGTCGGTGCACCGTTCATCATGAACTTCATGTTACCTGTTCCGGAAGCTTCTTTGGAAGCTGTAGAAATCTGCTCACTGATGTCAGCTGCTGCGAAGATCAGCTCAGCGTTAGATACGCGGTAATCTTCGATGAAGACAACTTTCAGTTTTCCGTTGATGCTGCGGTCATTGTTGATCACATCAGCAACAGAGTTGATCAGTTTAATGATCTCTTTTGCACGGATGTATCCGGCAGATGCTTTTGCACCGAAGATGTATGTCTTAGGATAGAAGGACATTTCCGGATGCTCTTTGATCTGGTTGTACAGATACATTACATGCAGGATGTTAAGGAGCTGACGTTTGTACTCGTGCAGACGTTTTACCTGTACATCGAAGATAGATCTTGGATCTACTTCTACTCCGTTATGCTCTTTGATGTAAGCTGCAAGACGCTCTTTGTTCTTGAACTTGATTGTCATGAATTCTTTCAGAGCTTCTTCATCATCCAGCCATTTCTTCAGTCCGTCCATCTTAGACAGGTCTGTGATCCATTCTTTTGTTCCGAGTTTTTCTGTTACCCAGTCAGCAAGCAGTGGGTTCGCATGCATGAGGAAACGTCTCTGTGTGATACCATTTGTTTTATTATTGAACTTCTCTGGCATCATCTGATAGAAGTCTTTTAACTCCTGATTCTTCAGGATCTCTGTATGCAGTTTTGCAACACCATTGACAGAATAACCTGCAACGATTGCAAGGTGTGCCATCTTAACCTGGCCATCCATCAGGATTGCCATCTTTCTTACTTTCTCTTCATTACCAGGATACTGTGCTCTTACCTGCTCGATGAAACGGCGGTCGATCTCCTGAATGATCTGGTAGATACGTGGAAGCAATTTAGAGAACAGG
Source organism: Dorea sp. (assembly GCF_977044405.1). NCBI lineage: Bacteria > Bacillati > Bacillota > Clostridia > Lachnospirales > Lachnospiraceae > Dorea > Dorea sp. The sequence continues at coordinate 20,973 of NZ_CDRRQK010000005.1, read as the reverse complement.
TCGATTGGCCATTTCTCAAGTGCTTCTGCCATGATGGTATGGTTGGTGTATGCACAGCATTTTGTTGTGATATCCCATGCTTCATTCCATCCAAGGTCTTCCTCATCAAGAAGGATACGCATAAGCTCTGCTACTGCTACTGTAGGATGTGTATCATTCATCTGGAATGTTACCTTCTCAGGAAGTTTGCTGATATCGCCATGTTTCTTTTTGAACTTCGCAACTGCTGCCTGGATACTTGCGGATACGAAGAAATACTGCTGTTTCAGTCTCAGCTCTTTTCCTGCGTAGTGGTTATCATTTGGATAAAGAACTTCTACGATATTCTTTGCAAGGTTCTCCTGCTCAACAGCTTTGTGATAATCTCCACGGTCAAATGAATCTAACTGGAAGTTTACGATCGCTTCTGCATCCCAGATACGGAGTGTATTAACGATGTGGTTACCATAACCAACGATTGGATAATCGTAAGGGATAGCCATTACGGATTCATAGTTCTCCTGAACGAAATGAGTCTTACCATTCTCATCGTATTCTACACGGATATTTCCACCAAAACGTACTTCTTTTGCATATTCAGGTCTGCGAAGCTCGAACGGGTTACCGTCTTTTAACCAGTTATCCGGTGCCTCTACCTGATAGCCGTCTCTGATCTTCTGCTTGAACATACCATAACGGTAACGGATACCACATCCATAAGATGCATATCCCAGTGTTGCAAGAGAATCCAGGAAACAAGCTGCCAGACGTCCAAGTCCACCGTTACCAAGTGCCGGATCCGGCTCCTGGTCCTCGATCACGTTGAGATCGATTCCCATCTCTTCCAGAGCTTCTTTTACTTCTTTATATGCTGTCATGTTGATCAGGTTGTTTCCAAGAGCTCTTCCGAGCAGGAATTCCATGGACATGTAATATACGGTCTTCGGATCGTCTTTCTCATACTGCTTCTGTGTTGCAAGCCAGTCATCGATGATAGCTTCTTTTACAGCATAAGAAACTGCCTGGAACAACTGCTGAGGAGTTGCTTCTTCTACTTCCTTACGGAACAATGTCTTTACATTGTTCCGTACATCTCTTTTAAATACGTCTTTTTCAAATCTTGGATTATACATTTTCTACTTCCCTTCTGATAAAACTTGGGCTTTGATTATCTTTTTTCTACACCGATTGTTACTGCCTCACCGTTGATCTTCCACTCTTTGGTATATCCCGCAGGAGCGGCTTTTGTAACTTCCAGTGCAAGTGTCTCGTCTGCGATAGTAGATGCATTATCTGCAAATACTTTTTCTGCTTTTTCTGTACCTTCGTAAGTTACTGCAATCTTATCCATAACTTCGAATCCTGCTTCCTTACGCATGGTCTGTACTTTACTGATGATCTCACGTACGAATCCTTCTTCCAGAAGTTCTTCTGAAAGGTTTGTATCCATAACAACTGTGATTCCGTTATCATTTTCAGATACATATCCTGGCATCTGTGCAGATTCAATCAACAGATCTTCACGGAACAGAGTTACTTCCTGTCCATTGATATCAAGCTTCAGGGCATCTGTAGCATTTAACTCATCCATTGCTGCATTTCCTTCGAGGTTGTCGAGCGCTGCTTTAATACCTCCTAACATTTTACCATATTTTGGACCAACTGTCTTTAACTGAGGTTTAAAAGTATATGAAGTAAAGTCACGTACATCTTGTGTAAATGTTACATTCTTTACATTTAATTCATCTTTTACGATGTCTTTGTAAAATTCCGGAACTTCAAAATCAGCTTTTACATACATCTGTCCGATCGGCTGACGGTTCTTGATGTTAGCAGTATTTCTGCATGCACGTCCCATAACAACCATCTTCAGAACGTTGTCCATGTTAGCTTCCAGTTCTGTATCGATATGTGCTTCATTTACAACCGGGAAGTCACACAGGTGGATACTTTCCGGAGCGCTTTCATCAACGCTTCTTACCAGGTTCTGGTAAATCTCTTCTGTCATGAACGGGATCATCGGAGCTGCTGTCTTGCAGATCTCAACCAGTGCTGTGTACAGAGTCATGTAAGCATTGATCTTATCCTGCTCCATTCCCTTAGCCCAGAAACGTTCACGGCTGCGTCTTACATACCAGTTACTCATGTCATCTACGAAACTCTGAAGTGCCTTTGCTGCTTCCGGAATCTTATAGTTAGATAAGTCATAGTCTACTGCCTTGATTGCTGAATTGAGCTTAGACAGAAGCCATTTATCCATAACAGACAGTTTGTCATATTCCAGTGTGTATTTTGTTGCATCGAAATCATCGATATTTGCATACAGTACGAAGAACGCATAAGTGTTCCACAGTGTTCCCATGAACTTTCTCTGTCCTTCTACAACAGCTTTTCCGTGGAAACGGTTTGGAAGCCATGGTGCACTGTTAACATAGAAGTACCAGCGGATCGCATCTGCTCCGTATTTTTCCAGTGCATCGAATGGATCAACTGCATTTCCTTTTGATTTGCTCATCTTCTGACCATTTTCATCCTGCACGTGTCCAAGTACGATAACGTTCTTGTATGGTGCTTTGTTGAAGATCAATGTTGAGATTGCAAGCAGTGAGTAGAACCATCCACGGGTCTGGTCAACAGCCTCGGAAATGAAATCTGCAGGGAACTGCTTTTCAAATAATTCTTTATTCTCAAATGGATAGTGATGCTGTGCAAATGGCATAGATCCACTGTCGAACCAGCAATCGATAACTTCCGGTACTCTGTGCATCTGTTTTCCACAGCATGGGCACTTGATCGTTACTTCGTCGATGTATGGACGGTGAAGTTCGATCTCATCCGGACAGTTGTCAGACATTTCTTTCAGCTCTTCAATGCTTCCGATTGAATGCTGGTGTCCGCACTCACACTCCCAGATATTCAGTGGAGTTCCCCAGTAACGGTTACGGCTAATACCCCAGTCCTGAACGTTCTCAAGCCAGTCGCCGAAACGTCCTTTACCGATGCTTTCCGGAATCCAGTTGATTGTGTTGTTGTTAGCGATCAGATCATCTTTTACTTCTGTCATCTTGATGAACCATGATTCACGAGCGTAGTAAATAAGTGGTGTATCACATCTCCAGCAGTGTGGATAGCTATGCTCGAACTTCGGTGCATCGTAGAGAAGTCCACGCCCGTCGAGGTCTTTTAATACTTCCGGGTCAGCCTTCTTAACGAATAATCCGGCAAATGGAGTTGTCTCTCCCATGTTACCTTTTTCATCTACTAACTGTACGAATGGCATATCATACTTACGTCCAACCTTGGCATCATCTTCACCAAATGCAGGAGCGATATGAACAACACCAGTACCATCTGTCAGTGTTACATAAGTATCGCATGTAACGAAGAATGCTTTCTTATTCTGCTTAGAAGCGCAGTCATAAGCACACTGGTATAATGGCTCATACTCTTTGTATTCGAGATCTTTACCCTTGTATGTCTCAAGAATCTCGTATGCTTTCTGTCCTTCTTCTGCAAGTTTTCCAAGTACTGTATCAAGAAGTGCAACTGCCATATAGTAAGTATATCCGTCAGCAGCTTTTACTTTTGCATAATCTTCTTCTGGGTTTACGCAGAGTGCGATATTAGATGGCAGTGTCCATGGTGTAGTTGTCCATGCGAGGAAATATGCATCTTCTCCCACTACTTTAAATCGAACGATTGCAGAGCGTTCTTTTACATCCTTATACCCTTGAGCAACTTCCTGTGCGGAAAGCGGAGTTCCACAACGAGGGCAGTATGGCACAATCTTGAATCCTTTATAAAGGAGCTTCTTGTCCCAGATTCTCTTAAGTGCCCACCACTCAGACTCGATGAAGTTGTTGTCATATGTTACATATGGGTCATCCATATCAGCCCAGAAACCTACAGTATTAGAGAAATCTTCCCACATACCTTTGTATTTCCATACGCTTTCTTTACATTTTTTAATGAATGGTTCCATACCGTATTTTTCGATCTGGTCTTTTCCGTCCAGTCCGAGAAGTTTTTCAACTTCGAGCTCTACAGGAAGTCCGTGTGTATCCCATCCGGCCTTTCTTGGAACTTCGTATCCTTTCATTGTGCGGTATCTTGGAATCATATCCTTGATAACACGTGTCAGAACGTGTCCGATATGCGGTTTTCCGTTAGCTGTCGGAGGGCCGTCGTAGAACATATAGATCTCGTTGCCTTCACGGTCACGCATACTTTTTCTGAAGATGTCATTATCTTCCCAGAACTTTTCAGTCTGTTTTTCTCTGTCTACAAAATTAAGATCCGTAGAAACTTTCTTATACATATTAACCTCCTTGGGGACGGAGGATTTTTTAAAAAACTCCGTCCCAAATTAAAAATGTCCTGTCCCTTTTTCAAAATGCCCTGTCCCCGGATGGATTCTTCCTCCGGACTTCTATACATCATATTAAATCCCGAGACAAAAAAAAGCTCCCGCCCTGTATAGGACGAAAGCTGAACTTACGTTTATAACCACCTAACATACCATCATATGTCTTCCCTGTAACGGAGGAATGCCGTCAGTTTTTACTTGGCAATCAAGCTTTTGTTCACAGTCTCAAAACCTTTCAAAATCTGCAACTCAGAAGTGATATTCAGATATATCTTACTTGTACCGGACTTCCACCATCCCCGGCTCGCTATTGCGTTCTGTTATATCTTACTGTCTTCGTCAACGTTTTTCACATTCCTTATTATATGCAACAACTGCAAAATCCGTCAAGGGGTTTTACCTTTTTTAATAGGATTTATTTGCGTCTGCGAAGCAATGATATGATAAAAGCCAGGATCAGAACAACTAACAACACTTCCTCTGCGGCAATGATTCTTCTGACCTTCAATGGTTTTTCATAATATTTCTTCTGATATAGCTTCCATGCTTTCTGAATCTTGCTCTCGATCTGCTTTATAAAATGTTTTCCACCAGAGCTCTTATTATTCTCAGAGTTATCCACATTAGCACTCTTAGAATCCCCGGACTTTTCCTCATCCGACAGTTTCTTAAGATATGACTTTGTAAATACTACCGTTGCACTTCCTACTTCGTGTCCGTCATAGGTATACTTAATCGTACCTTCTCCACTCTTCTGATCCACATCTGTGACTTCATGCTTCACATCCGAGAATTCCACGCCGTTTGGCAACAGCACATATCCGTCATCCTGTACATGATATTCATTACCGGACAGGTTCTCTTTTTCCAATGTCTGTGCTTCCTTAGATTCACCCGCACTTATGAATTCTTTGACGCCTTCCGGCTTCTTCTGCTCTGCAACATTCACCTTCTGGAAGTTGTTAAATGCATACTCGAACAGTTCTCTTGTATCTGTATAAATGTGTACCCCATGTGTTCTTAATACTACACATACCAGTTTCATATTGCCATTATCAGCCATCGTGATCAATGTGGATAATGCATTGGATGTATATCCGGTCTTTCCTGCTACGGCATATTCATAATAATTCTTATTTACATCGATCAGCATCTTATGATGCTGGGCAAATACATGCTCTTCCGTCGTCGCGGTTGCCGGAATCGTATAACTCTGGTTCTGGCAGATCTTTGTAAATTCCGGGTATCTCCACACTTCACGTCCGATCAGCGCCATATCTCTTGCACAGGTATAATGATTGTCATCATGCAATCCATTGGCATTCACAAAATTAGAATTATTGCCTCCAAGCTTTTTACATTCCTCATTCATCTGTTCGATGAACCAGTTGTAATCATGTCCGGCATTCGTTCCGACATTTTCTGCTACAGCATATGCTGCTTCATTTGCCGATGCCAGAAGTGTTGCATACAGTGCCTGCTCCAGTGAAATGACATTTCCCTCTTTTAATCCGACAGACGAATCTCCCGGCTGCATAAAAGAAATACAGTCGTTACTGAAGGTTACATTATCCGTCAGCTTTCCATATTTAAAAGCAACCAGTGATGTCAGCACTTTTGTGATACTTGCCGGATATTCATGTTCGTCGATATTCTTTGCATACAGGATACTTCCCGTTCCTGCATCCATCACGATTGCTGCTTCTCCATAAGTTCCAGGTCCCTGCGGCCAGTTCTCCCAGCCATTCGACTGGACTTCCATATTGTATACGTTCTGTTCCTCCTGCTGCGCCTGCTGTTCCGGTGTCAGTGCCTGCTGCGTTGCTGCGTCAGTTGCCGCCGCAGTATTATCTGTCGTTGGTTCCGCATAGGTAACCGTCTGCGACATTCCCGCCGACACACCTACGATCACTGCCATAAGCATGGCAGATATGCGTTTTTTTCCCCACATGTGTATTATCCTCCATTTTCTGCTCTATATTATAATCCTTCTTGTCTATTATCTCAAGTCTGTAATCAATGCCGCCCGATATACCTAAACGTTACTGTATCATACGGAATTTTCAGTTCAGAAAATTCCGTATAATACAGTAACACCTGCGCAACAAAAAATACCGGCAATTTTACAATCACCGGTATTTTTTACATTTCACATAATAAATAATAAGATTGCCTGTCCAGTTTTACTGATCCAGCTTTTCAATCTCTTTAATTGTCGCTTCATACACTTCCGTAACTTTTGCCATCGCTTCCAGAATTCCTGGCTGTGTACCGGTTCTGTCTCTTAAAAGCTCTGTCAGATCACAGCTCACCTCATACAGGCGGTCGAACGAAAGGTTCTGGCATACACCCTTTAATGTATGCGCACCACGAAATGCATCTTCATAATTCTTTGCTTCGAGTGACTCTTTTAACTGTGGGTAACTCTTATCCGCAAGAAACTTCAGTGTGAATCTCTGAATTAATGCTTCGCTGCGGACTCTTTTTAATACGTCATCGTAATTACCGCCAATGGCTTCATAACATTCCTGTATTGTCATATTCTTTTTCTCCTACTCTCTAATCTTCATATGCCCCATGAAATGCCGTTCTGCCATACTATTTTCCAAATATGTATTGCAAGACTTCACACATTTTCCCGGTCATCTTATATTCTAAAGCTCATTATAGCATACGCTAACAGATTTTTTAAATAGAATTTTTCGATCAGGAATTTATAACCTTCCGATGATATCTCTTTTATACGCCAGGAATGCATCTGTCAGATAAAAATCCTCCGGCCTTGGCTTCTTTTCTTTTATAATGATCTCATCTTTTATCTCTCCTGGTTTCCCATTCAGGATATAGATTCGGTCAGATAAAAGAATTGCCTCATCAATATCATGTGTGATAAAAAGTGTTGCCAGATCAATATGCTGCATTACATCCAGATACCACTTATGGATCGCAGTCTTTGTCAGTGTATCAAGTGCACTAAACGGTTCGTCCAGAAGTGCCACTCCCTTAGACGAAAGGTATGTCCGAAGCAGCGCGGCCCTCTGACGCATTCCACCGGATAACTGCGACGGATACTGGTACTGTGTGCCTTCCAGTCCGAATTCTTTAAAATATACGGACGCCTTTTCTCTTGCTTCTTTCTTCTTCATCCCGTGAAGAACCAATGGAAGTGCCACATTGTCTATGATCTTCTTATGCAGGAACAGAAGATCCTTCTGAAGCATGTAACTGATCTCTCCCGGTCTGGACGTGATATCCTGCCCATTCAGAAGCACCCTTCCCTCTTCCGGTGTTGTAAGTCCGTTGTCATGCAGCCACTGATAGAAGTTGTTCCATCTTGTCTCGTCGATTACGCCCCATTTTGCCTGATCTGCAACATACTGCTCTGACAGCCATTCCTGGCTTGCATATACCAGATCTTCAGAACCTTTTAAGGATCCTGTGTCGTCACCCTTGATCAGGAGATCTGCTGCCTTCTTCGGATTCTCGATCGCATACTCATATCCTTTTTCTGTCGCCTCTAAGAATGCTTTCGCAGTATCCGGTGAATCTTTCAGGAAATCATTGTTGGCAATAATAACTGGTGTATAGTAATCAAATACCGGATCAATGTCTTTAAAGTTCCAGTAATCACAGTCTACATTTTCAATATCTGCATTGATGCCGCCCCATCCGTAGAATACCCAGATGGCATCTGTCTGTTTTGCCTTTAATGCTGCCGGCTCGTCTGTAATATTATTCGGAATCAGTTTTACCTTGTCAAAATCTGCTCCTTCATCCTTCATAACTGTCTTCAGTGTTGCCTGCTCGATCGGAGACTCCCATGTAGAATATGTCTTACCTTCCAGTCCCTTCGGGCTGTCGATACCGTCCCCCCGCCTTCCTTTTCCAGTCAGGCTTTCCGGCATCTTCACTTTATCCTATTACGACAAACACTTCCTACACCGGCATTATCCACACAGGTTCAAGGGTCTAAGTTACGATCTTACTCTCAGCTTCTTTCATAAGCTCCCCTGGTTTTTATTGAACTGTTCTTAGTATAACGCAAGCATTTTAAAATTACAAAATTCGTTGCATTCTACAACTTATTCACATCACAGTTCAGCGTATCCGTAATTGTCTGGATACTTACAGGCTTCGGTATATACCCGTTCATTCCCGCATCGCGGCAGTTCTTCCGGTCACTGACAAATGTATTGGCTGTCATCGCAAAGACAGGTATTACTTTTGCATCCTTTCTTTCAAGCTCTCTTATTTTTTTCGTTGCCGTCAATCCGTCCATCACCGGCATCATGACATCCATCAAAATAACGTCAAAATATCCTTCCTCCGATATCTTAAATATCTCGACCGCAATCTCCCCGTTCTGCGCTTTTGTTACTTCCATGCCTGCCTTTTCAAGAAGAAATTCCGCAATCTCCATATTCAGATCATTGTCCTCTACCAGAAGGACTTTCTTGCCGGCCAGTTCTGTTCCTGTGACCTCTTCTTTCCGTTCTTCTTCCTCATATGATACATGAAGATCAAACGGTATCGTAATCGTAAATGTTGTCCCAACATTTACCACACTTTTTACTTCGATCTTACCATTCATCATCTCTGTCAGCTGTTTTGCAATGGCAAGTCCAAGCCCGGTTCCCATATATGCCGTTCTCGCACTTTGTTCTTCCTGCGCAAATGGTTCAAACGCATGCTTGATGAATTCTTCGCTCATACCGCGTCCCGTATCCGTACACCGAAAGCAATAAACGGCCTGCCTTTCTTCACCTTTCAGTTCCTCGCAGGACAGCCGTATCTCTCCGCCTTCCCGGTTGTACTTCACCGCATTTCCTGCAATATTCTGCAAGATCTGTTTTAAATGCACCGGACTTCCGATTACATGCCGGTGGACTACGGTACTGTGATTAAAGTTCACTGTCAGCCCCTTCATCTGCGCACTCATTTTTGTAATACTGTTCGTCTCTTCCAGTACTTTAAGAATGTCAAACGGCTCATGCTCAAGCTCGATCGCACCGGATTCCAGCTTGTTCATATCCAGGACACTGTTCACAATCTCCATAAGGAATCCCGTTGCCTCTCTTACTTTTTCCCGGCACTCTTTTTGCTTGTCTTTATCATCTGCATAATGCTCTGCAATCTCGATCATACCCTGAATCCCGTTGATCGGTGTCCGGATATCATGACTCATTCTCCGCAGAAAATCAGTCTTTGCGATATTCGCTCTCCTTGCTTCGTCTGCAGTCTCAAGAAGTTTCTGCCTGTACTCAATCTCCAGCTGTTTCTGCTTATCGATCTTGCACACAACATATAATACATTCGTGACTACACCGTTCTTATCCCTCTTCTTTACAATGAACCGCCCCAGATGCCACGATCCGTTCGCAGCCCTGTATTCTGCCGCAATGCTTTCCGTATCCTTAAGGCGCAGTGCCAGTGTAGACGTATCCAGGAATTCCCTCATAAGTTCCTGATGTTCCTCATCCACGATCGTTTCTCTTACATTTTTAAATACATCTGCGATTGTCCCTCTTTTTCCCGTCAGCCGGTGCATCTCCTGTCCGGAAGACACCTCGTCGTATGTCCCCCGCACCAGATCCATACGGTAGATCAGCCAGTAGATTTTACTGATTGATCCTACGATCTCACTGTTTAGCGTAGCCTCTGCCAGTGCATTTTCAAGCTTTATTTTCTGTCTTTCCTGCTCTTCCATCATAAGAAGATTCTCTTGTAAACCGCCGATGTGACCCCCCACTGCTTTTAAAAGCCGCAGCGAAAGTGCCGTCTTACTCTGCTCCGGATTGTCGAATCCAATATAGCCATTTAACTTCTTATTCGAAAGGATCGGGATCACAATCAGTGAATGAATATCCTGTCCGTCAAATAATTCAAACTCTTCCGGTGTCTGCCTGCGCTCTTCTTCCCAGTCCGCAGATACGATTGCTTCTCCTGCCCGCAGCCGCGGTGCCCAGTTTGGCATATCCTCAATCCGCACATTCTGCATCTTGTCTATTGTCGGTTCAACTCCCTCAGCACACCATTCATGCGTCATCTTCATAACGCTTCTGTCTTCCTCTGTCCATGTAAACATGTAGGATCTGTCTGACAACGAATACTTTCCAAGGAAAGCCAGAAGCTTTGGCATCGCTTCATTTAACTCCTCCTTACTGGAAATGTTATCCAGTATCGAGATGTTGTCCAACACATCATCAACCGCATCCTGAACAATCTGCATTTGTCTATATTCTTCTGTCTGTTGTTGTCTTTTTCTTCGTATTGATAATCTCATGTGCACCTCCAAGAACTGGAATTACGCTCCTCTGATATCCATGCAAAAACCTTTATATCATACAGAAAACCTGCCACCGGCAATTTTTCTTCCGAACGCATACCGATAAAAAAAGCAGGCCATGCTATAGACATACCTCCTACATCCACCGCCACCGGCGGTTTCCTTCGGATACTTGACGACTATAACATTTCCTGCTATTTATTATTGCAACTGGCTACCATTTTACAGGTCCTATAGCTTTGCGTCACAACCTTTCGGATGCTTTGCCGTAAATATGTTCCTTTTCTCCTGCCTTTTATTATAACGTTATCCTAAAATTCATGTCAAGAACGAGCGTTAATAAAGTCAGCATAAAGTCAGTTAACTCAAATTGGCAAAATCCACATCCATTACCCCATCATACGGAATTTTCAATTCAGAAAATTCCTACCAGTGAGCAATAATCATTTATCTTCCTGGTTTTGCATCCAGTTCGCTGGTTGCATCATATAAGGAATCAGTCAGAGCCACCGGACTCATCAGTACCCTTCCGGTTCCTCTGTATACATTAACCAGGCCTTCCCCGCTGACCGCTGAACCAACCAGCGTCTTCGTTGTTCTCTCTACCGTAAATTCAAGATTCGAAGACCAGCATACAGCCATACTTCCATCAATCTTTAACTCATCATTTTCAAGTTCGATCTCGATCAATTCTTCTTCCGGCACATTACTTTCCAGCGCCACGATACCATTACCACGGAGACTTAAGTTGAACAATCCTTCTCCACCTAATACCGCAGACGATACGTTCTTTCTGGCTACGACTTTACTTTTTACGTTCCCGTCACATGCAAGGAACATGCCATCTTCGATCGTCATTCCTTCTGCTCCCCACTTAGATACATCTTCCAGAATAATATACTTATATGTAGGCTCCAGCACCAGTATTCCGGCTCCAACGTATTCCGGCTTTACTGCCGCTTCCTTTGTCACTGCACCTTTGATTGCTTTGCCGAACAGATCGCCGATACCTTTTACTCCTGTCGTAGCTCTTACATCTCCGCCCATCCACTGCATTGCACCTGCCTGGATCACTGCAGAATGCTCTTTATTGATATCGATTACTACCTGTCTTCTTCTTACATTCATCTTACTCATGAAGAATTCATCCGTTGCATTAAACGGCGATACGCTGGCATCTTTTTCGTACTCAAGTACGTGGAAATTATCCTTTGTACTGATATATTTTCTGTTTTCATTCTGCATATTCACGATTCTCATTGTGGTTTCCTCCTTGTTATTTACTTTTGAAATTCTACAATAACCTTGCGGCCATCTGCTACATTTTCAAACATCCCCTTCATGACCTTCTTTGCATTTTCATCTGCATTTTCAAGAAATCCGTATTCATCGGATTCGGCTCTTTTTTTTGCTTTTTTCTCAGCCTCTCCGACAATCTCCAGCATCTGTTCCTTATCAATACTCATAATTGCAAAATTCGTATCATAGATCTTCAGGTCACTGGATTTGATCTTGATGGAATCCTCATTGATCGTACAATGTGGAATCGTAATTTTTATCTGATCATCGGTCTCTTTTATCTGGGCTTCTTTCACATCAAGCCCTGCGGTCACAGTTGTCTTATACTGTACCAGGATTTTATTCTTGTTGATCAGCGGAATGTTTCCCTTCGTGCTTTTGAATACATCCGAGATGATCATCTTCTGTGTTGTCAGCTCCGCCGCATCTTCAAGCGTCGTCTCCAGCGGGATACTTTCCTCTTTTGGAGTTATAATATACTTATACGCTGATATGGAACCAATGCTGATAACCAATGCAAGAATAACCACAAGTATTACTTTTAGCTTTGTCTTCACAGACATCCCCCTTTTCTTTTGTAGTTCGTTTTATTGTCATCTTACTGTTAAGTACTCTTTTATATCCGTTTTTCCTTACCTTCTATGTGGCTTTTCCTGATTAATAATTCCTGCTTAACAATGATACGATACCTACAATAATCAGAATCGGGAACGCCAGATGGATCAGTCCGCCAACTACCATTCCTACTAAGATCAGAGGGAAGAATATCACCGTCAGAAGTAACTTCGATAATCCCCACGTGGCTTTTAATCCAAACACAAGCAGTTTACCAAATATTCCAAACATACAGATCATAAATAATAACGTTAACATAATCTTCGTCTCCTATTCTCTACACTTATACTGTTATTCTTTCTGTATAGTCTGAATCTACTATACTTAGTTTCAAGCTATAAATATACAACAAATTTATTGAAATAATATGACATAATTCTCAATTTTCGAGAAATTTAATAAAATAGCGAGGCAGCCAACACTGTCTCGCTATTTTATCTATATAAATCCATATTAATCCATTTCCCGGATTATTTTTCTAAGAGGATAGATAAATGTCGGAGATGCCGATAATTCATCTCGACTTTCCTGTATATCGTTCCATTTCCGACTCCCCCTTACAGGTTCTCCCTGAAGAATGTTACCATTGCTGCATAAGCTTCCTCTTCATCTGGACCCTCTACAGTAATGGTAACTTCTGCACCTTTCTTTACTCCAAGTCCCATGATCATCATAAGCTGTGTTGCGGAAACAGTTTTTCCTTCTTTTGTCAGGGTGATCTTACTCTGATATTTTTTTGCCTCTTTTACAAAAAGTCCCGCTGGTCTTGCATGCAGTCCTAATTCGTCATTGATTGTATAATTAAAAGATTTCATAATCTGTGGTTCCTCCAGGTCAGATCCGATGGCATGGATTTTTCATACAATCCTAACGAATATGCCTTCATGCTGTCTTCCTCCTGTTTTACAGCATTCAGCACAATTCAAAATCCTATACTCTTATTTCCAGAAATCGCTTTTTCTTACTATATGTATCTGTACTCCACATGCCCGGAGTTTTTCCAGTTCCTCTTCCGAAGTCAGTTCATCCGTGATCAGATGTTGTACCTTCTCTATTCCACAGCTTGTAAAACTACTATTCTTTCCAATCTTGGTATGATCAGCCAGAATATATACTTCCTGAGCCGCATGATCAATCATCAGCTGATTAATATTCACTTCATTGATAATCTCTGTAGTCATCCCTGTTTTTGCACTGATACCGGAACATCCCACAAAAGTCTTTCTTGCGAAAATATTCTGCAGAGTCCTTACTGCAAAATCTCCTACCATAGCCTCTTTCGGATATCTAAGTTCCCCTCCGGTAAGAATAATATTTACACCACTGGCTTTATCATGATTAATGGCTTTTCCATTATTCGTAATAACTGTCACATTCTCAGCGTGTACATATTTGATCAGTTCCAGTGCATTTCTACTGGTGTTGATAAAAATAGTGTCTCCCGACTCAACAAGTGTTGCCGCATAACGGGCAATCAGATCGCGGTACAGTGTTACTTCGTCCATCTGTGCTTCTTTTTTATCTGTCACAGCTGCTCCACCGTAAAATCTTTTGATCTTACGTTCCTCTTCTAACACTCTCAGATCACGTCGGATCGTTACTACCGATACTCCCAAAAGCTCTGCCAATTCATCCGCCTTTATCTCCGGATTTTTGGTAAGTATATCAAAAATCTGTTGCCGTCTGCTGTCTACATATGCCTTTTCTCTTTTCATAATTCATAACCTCATTTTTCTGTTTTTTAAGTTCATTTTTAGAGTTCCGCTCCGTTATCATTATTCCATCTTTTATGAACTTTGTCATTATTTTTTTTGATTATTTGTCGTAAAAAGGTTAAAAAAATAAGCCCAGGCATTTTAAGTGATTTTTCCAAATACAGAAGGACCTGCCTCCTGCAACTTCTTCTGCATAATTTTTTACAAAAATGGTGCTCCGCTCCTTTGCTGAGCACCCCCGGATTTTGTTATTATGCTGAAACAATCATAATTAATCAATAATGCCGTGTTCTCTCATTTTCTGCTCGATTTCCTGCGCAGACATAATATTTCTCAGTCCAATTACCTGCGTTCCTTTTTTCTCTGCATCTTTGAACATATTTGCAAAGTTCTGTGCACAGAATACTACATCATACTGAGCAGCTGCCGTTTTTCCTTCTGATAATGCACAGTGATGTACATACCATATTCTCATTGAAGATAGACATGAATCCCGGAAGTTCAACATCATCAATCTTCTTAACTTCTTTACCGTCTTTCTTCTTTCCAAAAAGTTTCTCTGCCAGCCAGTAGTTAAATGCGACACCAAACATCTGCTGATGAGCCAGCGTAAATCCTGCTCCATCTGTAACTTCCTGACAAGGTTTGATCATAATATTCGCACCAACTGCCCAGTAGGCACCAAGGATAACTGCCATCACTATGATCAGTGCCACATTATGCGTAAGCAGTCCTGGCAATGCAAACATGATCAGCCAGTAAGCAGTTGCTGCCTGCTGTACCTGCACATGACCGGTTGTAAACAGCGCACACAATTTCGTAAACTTACTAAAACGAACCAGTAAAATGTTAACGATAAATGCGATAAGAAGAAGGATCATCGCATCACCAAATCCTTTACCAAATACTTCTTCCACACCCGCTGTTACTGCATTCTGCCCAAAATACGGATCAATAACCATTGCGTCTATCTTAAATACATCTTTCAACCCTACTAATACAGGACGGAAGTTACTTACCAGTCCGGATGAACCAACCGTCAGGATCAGATATCCAACGATCGCTTTGATCACACCGGCCAGTACATCGTACCAAGGTTTCTTTAATAAGATATAACCGATCATAACAATCAAACCGATCATGAATGCTGGCTGTTCCAAAATATTTGTCGCAAAATACGACCATACATTCATTAAAATATTCATTTTTCTTTCCTCTTAATTTTCTTACAGATATTTTTCCTGAAGCTTCAGAAGGTCTTCAGGTCCTTTTACTTTTTTGAGATCTTCAATCAGTTCCTCGTTAGACAACATCTCTGCCAGTCTTGACATGTTATCCAGATGCTGTTCCGGATTACAGGATGCAAGTGTAAAAAATAATGTTGCATCCTTATAATTTGCTTCCACTGTACCATCTGCTTCCAGTGATTCACAACTCATACGGATGGCATCTTTCCAGTCCTTTGCACTCTCTGCAAATTTATAATGCTTACTCTCAACAAATTCTTTTAACATGGTCTTCTCCTATTTATTCGTCTTCTCTTACAGGCATGAGCGGAACGGAATGTTCTGCGGAGCCTCGAAGCAATCCTCAAATCCTCTTCTGTGATGATAGTAAATCTTATCTTTGTCTGCCGGATAAGTATATTTTCCACCTACCTGCCAGAAGAATGGGTGGAATTTATATTCGTTACGGTCCTTTTTGAAGTCATACAGAACTTTGATCTCATCACAGTCTGCCTGGAAGTTTGTCCATACATCCCAGCCACCACATAGCTACATTTCCAGGAGCAACTACTTCATTTTCAATATCCTCTACTAACCATGTTCCCCACTCAGGAAATGTACTGTTGATCCAGCTTTCTCTTGTCATTTCACTAATTTTGCTCATTTAAATCCTCCTCTAAATAATTCATATAATTTTATTTTCGTGATTTATTTGTTTCTTTATATGTGTTATAACACCTTTTATGAATCATATCAAGGCTTTTATATGACCGTTTATTATTTATATGACTATTCTGTTATTTTCGTACATAATGCATAATTTCAAATTATCTGTTTTGTGCATTTTCACCTCTATTTTGTACTCACAAAAAAAGAATTCAAAATATCTGCTTTTGCAGGCAATCTTGAATTCTCTCTTTTTTCTTTTCTTTTCAGTTTTCAAAGTTCATATAATTATGATTTTTAATCAAAATAATCCATATTTATATCATCAAACGATCGTATTTTCAAATAATCTATTTTAGCATCCAAACTTTGCTCCTGCGTATACAGGATTCCATTTAGTCCGTTATTACAAGCACCTTCAACATCTTTTGTAAGGCTGTCCCCGATAAATGCACATTCATAAGCCTTAACATCTGCCTTCTGCACACAAAGTTCAAAAAAGTGAGGATGCGGTTTTTCTACACCAGCTTCCTCGCTGGTAACAATAAAGTCTACATAGGGTGCTACTCCTAACGCTTCCAGTTTTTTGTACTGAATATAAGCTGTCATATCCGTTCCAATTCCGATGCGTATACCTCGCTTTTTTAATTCCTTTATAAAATCAACAGCTCCCTTAGATGGACGGGCTCTTTGGATCAATGTATCCCAATATGTATGATACATATTAAATGCATGTGGAAACAAAGGTTGTTTCATCAACTCCAGCATACATTGTATTCTTAAAAGACGGTTATGAATCGCCGCTGTATCGCTTCCAATTCTCTTATTCATGATCTTTCCTGCTGTTTTATAATAATTCTCCATCTCTTCTCTTGCATGCTTTAACATTCAAAAAAATATACTCGTAAAGAAGCAACTCACGAGTTGCTTTCTTACGAGTATAACATTCATTGCATTTCACATTACCAATGACTTTTTTCTCTTTTACATTTCCACCTTTTCAAACCGGTACTTCTGCTTCACATCCGGATACTTCACCCTGTTCACTTCACTCATGAACATATCATACGGTCTGGCACAGATTTTAAATGGTGCATACATTGCCTGATAGACTACCAGCCTCTCTCCCGTCTCTGTATGCTCCGCAAAGGCCAGAACTTTATAAATGTATTGAGATGTACCCTCTTCTACCCATTCGCGCTTAAAATGGCGTACAATGTCTCCTACGTGTATGTCACGTTCGACGGTCACTGTGTCATTTACATTTTCCTCTTCTGTATCCTGCTTTGCAGGTTCTTCATCTTCTTTTATAACCGTATCCGGCATCTCTTCCTGTTTTGTTTTCTCCACATCTAATTCCACATACTCATCCTTATCAAGCGATACCGGAATGCCTGTCTTCCCTGTAATATGCACTCCGCCGTACCAGGTACCTGTCGTTTCAAAGATGTCATCAATATCATATTCCTGTGTGTATTCGTCATTCTTTTTTATAATCTTAATCTTAGCCATATGATTCTCCTGTTCTTCCTTAATTTATGCTTTCCACTACTGTATTTCAAATACAGCAATCCGCTCCCTTGGATCTTCTCCCGGGAACAGATCCATACACGTAATCTCATCTGTAAACATCAGCGCTTCCACCGTCATCAGATACGAAATATATTCGTCTGACGGATAGTAAAAGAACATCTGGATCTGCCTTGGTTTCACGTAATACGATTTCAGGATTCTTGCCATCACTTTTCGAAGTATCTCCACTGAAAATGGATTAAAAAAGTAAATTCTGTCTACACTCTCCGGTATCTCAAACAGCTCTGCGTTCGCAAGCTTTATATCGACTCTCGCTGATGATACTGCATCTTTTTTATTTTCTACAGCCTTCTCGTATATTCTTTCATCATATTCGATTCCGATGGATCTGCATCTCGTCTGATAAGAGAGAAACATATCTACCCGTCCTTTTCCACAGCCATAATCCAGTAATATATTTCCTTTCCGGATATATCCTGAATTCGCAAGCCGCTCCAGTACAGAGTATGGTGTTGGCTCATATGGATAGCGGTACTGGTCTGCATGTGTGTCGTCTCTTCCCATTGTGTGGATATGCAGAAGCTTATCCCATCTTGATTCATTTTTATCTTCTTTCATCTTGTTACTCTATACTCTTTCGTTACTTTTGCTATTTACAGCTTTCTTTGCTCTTTTGCTGCTTTTTGCTATTTACATTTTTTATTATTTTACTACCTGTATTTGATTCTACTCTGCAATATTTTCTTCCTTTATTCGTTTCAAAATAAGCTTCTCAAATGATTCTTTAAAGCGCTTATCATCTTCTTCCGTCCTTTTTGCCGGACCTTTTAAGTGATGTTTCTTCTTTGTGTTTCTTGCCTTCTTTGCCAGATGACGCTCCATCAGCATCCGGTCAATATTTTCATTCGTATACCATTTACCGTTTTGATGGATTCCGCAGGCTCCTTTTCCCAGAATCATAGCCGCAACGCCGTAATCCTGCGTCACAACAATATCCCCTTTCCGGCACAGGCTCACCAGTTTGAAGTCTACTGCATCTGCCCCGGCACCAACAGTAATCACTTCACTGTAATCCGAGTGCAGGACATGGTTCGTATCGCACAGAAGTGTTACCGGAAGTTCATATTCTTTTGCAAGCTGTTCTACGATACCTACTACAGGGCAGGCATCTGCATCTACATATATTTTCATATTCTCTTAATCAGCCTCGTACTTCCTTTTTTCTTTTTATAACCTATTTTTATAACTCATTTTCACAAGCTTTTTTCGATGAATCTCTTTAAGTTTACCATTTTCTTACTTGCTTTGATATACTCAAAAGCCACTAAGTTTTCACTTAATGGCCTTTTCGTATATCACATAATTTTCTTTATTCTGCTGTCTCTTCCGTCTCCAAAGCTTTCTTAGCCTTGCTCTTTCCGCCTATCATCTTGTGACCGGAATACACCGCCATAATCATACAAACCAGCGCACCAAAAGCAAAATACTTATGTGCCTCTTTTGAATTACGATATCCTGTATACATCGCTCCGATCATTGCGATCAACGCTCCAACTGACCATCTTTTATGTGCCTTCATTGCCATACCCCCTGTTATATATTTTATTCTATCTTACCGCTTTCTTCCATGAAAGCAAATACATTTTTCAATATTCCCAGCTTCTTCCGAATGCATGGTGTTTAAAACCACTCCGCAAAACTCTTATTTCTGAATTTTTCTTATTGCTAAAATCCTCTCGTCTTCGGCCGGTACCGCATATCTGATACCGTATATACCGTCACAAACGCGTCCGGATCCTTCTGGACGATATAGTTCATCAGCTTCTGATACTCACTCTTATCCACGATCGTAATAATCTCTCTATATTTTTTCATGTTATAAGCACCGATTGCCTCGTAGAATGTCGCACCACTATGTAATTCATGCAATATGAACTGCCGCACCTCTTCTTCGTATTTCGTAATGATGCAGACACGTCTCTTTACATTCTGACCGAAAATGAAATGATCCAGCACAATTCCATTAAAGT
The DNA here is from genome assembly GCF_977044405.1 of Dorea sp. Taxonomy (NCBI): domain Bacteria; kingdom Bacillati; phylum Bacillota; class Clostridia; order Lachnospirales; family Lachnospiraceae; genus Dorea; species Dorea sp. The sequence continues at coordinate 1,258 of NZ_CDRRQK010000005.1, read as the reverse complement.
AAGTACCAAGTACACTTAAAACCACTGCCTTTTTATCATAGATCAGTGCTGACGAAAGTGCCACACACATCCCTGAGATCGACATTGCTTTTCCAAGTTCAATGTGCAGATACTTATTCATGACCTTCGCCACAATATCCAGCCCGCCTGACGATGCATTCATATTGAATAATATACTGAGTCCGACACTGACCACCAGAATGTAACACAACACATCCAGCTCTGTGCTGTTCGTCAGTGATTGAAAGTCCGGAAATACATGTTCAAACACCGCAAGATATACCGGCAGCAGAATACTCGTATATACCGTCTTCGCCCCAAAGTCTGTTCCGCACGTCAGGAATCCGATCACAAGCAGCACCACATTCAGAATCATCGTAATCGTAGACACATGTAGCGGCACATAATGCGCCATAATGATCGCCAGTGCAGATATACTGCTGATAGACGTCTGACTCGGGATTAAGAAAAAATACACAGCCGCTGCGATAATCCCCACTGCTATCGTCATGACTGCTACTTCTCTTACCTTTTCCGGGGTGCAGACTACTTTCTTTTTTTCGTTCATTTTTCATTCCCCACTTTTTTTTTAGTCCAATTTTTATATTAGTACTTATTCAGCTATTATGCCAACAGTTCTTTTACTGCCCTCTCAAATTCATAAAGTAAATCAATATATGTTCCGATAATTGTATTACAATGTTCTTTTACAATATCGCAATCATAATCATGTGCTAATTGATTTCTCACTTTCAACATTTCCATCCATGTCTCATCTGAGATCAGATTTGCTGTGACATGCTCCCACCACTTAAATCACAGATTTTGAAGTGAGGGCTTCTTGCTCAATGGCTCTACTGAGCCAAGTATCTACAAGCTATCCTCGCGTGCCCCGCGATTCATTTTTACCCAGTTATGGAATATTTTCATTGTCTGGATACAGACACTTCCCATTTATCCTGCCAACAACATACGGCGTGCTTCTTCACGTATATTGATTGCCGCATTCAGATCCCGATCTATCCGATTTCCACATGTACAAAGATATACTCTGTCCGAAAGTTTCAGTTCTTTCTTTATATTGCCACATTTACAGCATTTTTTACTGGAAGGGAAAAAACGGTCTACACGTACCAGTCTCTTTCCTCTCCATGTCAGCTTATATTCCAGCAATTCCCGGAACTTTCCATAACTGTTGTCCATGACACTTTTCCCAAAATGCATACACTGGCTCATTGCTTTCATGTCAATATCTTCT